>DATEOL010000406.1:0-5779 GCA_035274025.1 Gemmatimonadales bacterium
CGCCGCCTCGACGACATCGAAGAAACGAAGCTGGTTCCAGAGAAGAAGGTACTCTACCAGTTCTCCGCGCGAGGCCACGATGTGGCCCAGTGCATCCTCGGCCAGTTCCTGAATCACCCCTGCGATGGCGTGGGGGCGTACTACCGTTCCCGTCCCCTGCTCCTCTCCCTTGGCCTGTCGCTCGAAGACGCGTTCGCGGCGCCGATGGGACGGACCGGATCGTTCAGTGACGGCCGCGACATCGGCGTGGTCTGCAATCTTCCAGCGCGTCCTGGTCCGGTTGTCCTGCCGATGGCTGGCGACGTGGGCTCGCAGTACACGCCGACCGCCGGCTGGTCCCAGGCGATCACCTATCATCGCGACGTGCTCGGCAACACCGAGTGGAACGGAGCGGTCGGCATCGTGCTGGGCGGTGAGGCCTCGGTCGCCACCAACGGCTTCTGGTCCTCGCTCACCATCGCGACGACGCTCAAGCTGCCGATGGTCTTCTATATCGAGGACAACGGCTACGGCATCTCGGTCCCCTCGTATCTCCAGACGCCGGGCGCGAACATCGCGAAGAACCTGGCGTCCTTCGAGAACCTGCTGCTGCGGGAAGGCGACGGCACCGATCCCGAGGAAGCGTCGCGTCTCTTCGCCGAGGTCGTCGCCCATGCGCGCGCGAACAAGGGCGCGGCCATGGTGCGGCTCACGGTCCCCCGCCTTTCCGGTCACTCCGGCCAGGACACCCAGGCGTACAAGGGTGCCGAGCTGCTGGAGAAGGAGCGGGCGAATGATCCGCTGCCGAAGCTCCGCGCCTGGCTGGCGGACGGCGTGCTGTCCGCGGCGGAGCTCGCCGAAATCGAGTCGCGGGCGGAGTCGGATGTGCAGCGTGGGCTGGCCGGCGCGCTCGCGCGGCCGGAGCCCACGGGTGAGGGCGTCACCCGCTATCGCTTCGAGGAGGCCGGAGAGCCCGCGACGCGCGGCGGGCTCGGACCGGAGGGTCACACTTACCCCGCCGCGAGCGAGACGCCGAAGCCCGAAGGCGCGCGGATCAATCTCCTTACCGCGGTGCGTCGCGCGCTCGAGAGCGAGCTCAAGTCGAACCCGAAGGTCCTGGTGTTTGGCGAGGACGTCGGCCCCAAGGGTGGCGTGCACGCCGCGACGCTCGGCCTGCAGGACAGCTTCGGCGACAAGCGGGTATTCGACACCAGCCTATCGGAGGAAGGCATCATCGGGCGCGCGGTCGGCATGGCCCTCGCGGGACTCATGCCGGTGCCGGAAATCCAGTTCCGGAAATACGCCGATCCGGCGACCGAGCAGCTCAACAACTGCGGGACGATTCGCTGGCGCACCAGGAACCGGTGGGCCGCGCCGATCGTGGTGCGGATGCCAGGCGGATATGCACCGAAATGCGGCGACCCCTGGCACAGCGTGAATGGCGAGGTGCTCTGGGCCCACGCGACGGGGTGGCAGGTGGCGGTGCCGTCGAACGCGGAGGATGCCGTCGGGCTCCTCCGGAGCGCGCTCCGGGGCAACGATCCCACCATCTTCTTCGAGCATCGCGCCCTGCTCGACGGCACCTGGTCGCGCCGGCCCTATCCGGGCGACGAGTTCGTGGTCCCCTTCGGCAAGGCCCGGACGATCGTCGAGGGCGACAAGCTCACCGTGGTGACGTGGGGCGCGATGGTGGAGCGTTGCGAGGCGGCCGCGAAGGCGAGTGGTCACTCGGTGCATGTGCTCGACCTGCGGACGATTTCGCCCTGGGATCGCGACGCGGTTCTCGCGTCGGTGAAGAAGACGCGTCGCTGTCTGATCGTGCATGAGGACACGATGACGGCGGGGTTCGGCGCGGAAGTGGCCGCGGTGGTGGCAGAGGAGGCGTTCCTCAATCTCGACGCGCCGATTCGCCGGATGGCGATTCCCGATGTCCCGACGCCCTACAATGTCGGATTGATGAACGCGATCCTTCCCAAGGTCGACGAGATCTCGGCCGTCATGGGTGCGATGGTCGAGTTCTAGAGCACAGCGCACTGAGCACCGAGCACAGGAACAACATGACTGACGTCATCGACATCGTTCTCCCCTCCGACCAGACCGAAGGAACAACCAACGTCATCGGCAAGTGGTACAAGGCCGTGGGTGACTCGGTAAGGATCAACGACCCGCTGGTCGAGATCACGACCGACAAGGTGACCGTCGAGATCGCGGCGCCGGGCGATGGAGTGCTGGCGGAAATCCTCGCGGCCGAAGGTGAGAACGTCGAGCCGGGCCAGCTCGTAGGCCGGATCACCGTCCCCTCGACTTCGCTCGGGGCAGGCTCCCCGTCTGACCATGTCGCCGATCAGCCGGTCGATCACACGCCGGTCAAGCAGTCGGATGGCGACAGTACGCCGACTCAAGCCGAATTGACGCCAGCCGTGCGGAGGCTGCTCAAGGAGAAGGGCCTTGACCCGAGCCAGGTGAAGGGCAGCGGCAAGGGTGGCCGGATAACGGCGGAAGACGTGGAGGCCGCAGCATCGGACGGACGGACGGGCGGACGGGCGGACGGGCCGAGCTTGCCTGGACGTCGGGTTCCCCATACCCAGATGCGTCGCTCCATCGCGACCCACATGGCAAAGAGCGTGACGGTCGCTCCTCACGTCACGTCGGTCTTCGAGGCGGACCTGTCCGCGGTGGCGGCGCACCGCGACGCGAACAAGTCGGCATTCGCCGCCAACGGCGCCAAGCTCACTTACACCGCCTACTTTGTCCGCGCGATGGTGGAGGCGGTGCGCGCGGTACCGGAAGCCAACGCCCGCTGGCACGACGACGCCCTCGAGATCTGGGACGACGTCAACGTCGGCATCGCCACCGCGCTCGGCAACGAAGGATTAATTGTGCCGGTCCTCCGGCAGGCCCAGAATCTCGACCTCGCGGGCACCGCGAAGGCCCTGCACGACTTCACCGAGCGGGCGCGCACCAATGCGCTCACCCCGAAGGACGTGCAGGACGGGACCATCACGATCTCGAATCACGGCGTGAGCGGCAGCCTGCTCGCGGCGCCGATCATCATCAACCAGCCGCAGTCGTCGATCCTGGGTGTCGGCAAGCTCGAGCAGCGCGCCGTGGTCCGGGATGGAACAGTGGTGGCGAGGCCGATGGCGTACGTCACCATCACGATCGACCACCGCGTGCTGGACGGGTTCTCGGCGAACAAGTTCCTGACGAAGTGGGTGGAGACGATCGAGAACTGGAAGTGAGATGTGGACTGAGGTTGCAAGCCCGATAGGGCCGATACGCCTGATCGCGGTACCAGACGCGCTCACCGGCGTGTTCATGATGAAGCACAAGTACGGCCCGGACGGCTTCCCGCCGGAGGAGCAGGGCGAGTCGCCCGTGCTCGACGAAGCCGCACGACAGCTCGCCGCCTATTTCAAGGGGTCCCTGCGGGACTTCGACCTGCCGCTCGCTCCGGAGGGAAGTGATTTCCAGCGCCAGGTGTGGGACGAGCTGGTGAAAGTTCCCTTCGGCGAAATGATCAGCTACCTCACGCTTGCGAAGCGAATCGGCGACGCGCGGCACGTCCGCGCGGTGGGCACCGCCAACGGTCGGAATCCGATTTCCATCATCATCCCCTGCCATCGCGTAGTCGGCAGCGATGGCTCACTCGTGGGATATGGCGGCGGCCTCGATCGGAAGCGCTGGCTGCTCGATCACGAGACCCGCGTCGCGGGCATCCTCCTCACCTGATCGCTACTCGAAGCCACTCCGTTCCGCCTCCACAATGTCGGCGAGCATGCGGAGCGCGCGACGGCTTTCGTGGTTGAAGGCGGTGGCGAACAGGGCCAGCAGGCCGATCGCGACGGCCGGAAAGATCACGAGGAAGGGATCAAGACGACCGCGCAGCAGGCCGGTCAGCCAGACGCCCCCCAGGAACATCCCCGGACCAAGCACGATGAGGGCGAAGAATCCAATCACCAGCTCGTGAATTTTCATGACTCCGTGCAGCATCGTGCCGTCAGCCACCGGCTCGATCTGCCCGCGAATGTGCGCTCGCACCGAGTTCCGGCCGTAGGTTGTCCGCATGATATCGAAGGATTCGCCCCGGAGCTTCCCGGTGAATGGCTCACGGGTTCGCTCGAAAAGCGACCGTCGCACCGGTCCGATCGATTCGCCCAATCGGGACGTGGCCTGGGCGAGCGGCAGGTTGCTTTCGATCGTGAATCGCCGGTGGAATGGGTATTTCACGTTCCTTCGCCTTTCGTCCGGCGAGAACGCCAACCCCAGGCGCCGAGGGTCCCGAGAATCGGCACGCCGATTACCGACACGCGGAAGTGATACCGGTTCCTCTCCACGAACGTCCGCGCGCCGATAGTGAGCCGGGCATCGCGCGGCGTGGCCGGGTCATATCGCACCGGGAGGTCGGCGCCGACAGCTACGCCGACCAGGCTCGCCGAGTCGACCGCATCCACCACCAGGACGGTGTCGCGACTGCCGGGAAGTGCCAGCCGCAGCTGGACCACCTGGTACGGCACCGCCAGTCGTCGAACGGCGTCGGAATTGAAGCGCCTCCGGCGGCGGGATCGCCCGCGAGTCGATGGGGACTTGGTCACGAGTTTGAGGGCTGAAACCCGCGCTGTCCCCTCGGTCGCACCGAGTCTCAGCGGCGCGGGCTCCGGGAACATGAGGACGAAGCCGAGCGCGACCCAGACGCCGCCGGCCACGAATACCGCGGTGGTCGCGACGCGCATCGCCACCCAGAGCATCACGGCGCCACCGATGAGCCACAGGATGAGCGGCAGCAGGATCGGGTCATGCACAAAGCGAGACCCGAGCTCGTACACCACGGTCAGGGTGGAGCGGTCCGCCGTCCGTGCCAGAAGGGGAAACGCCGGGAGATAGCGAACGCGCAGCGAGTCCCCGACGTGGAGCGCGTCGTACTGCTCGAGCGGGACGGTCACCGTCGCCTGTCCGAGCATGTCATTGGCCGCGGGAAACTCGACGCCGACGCGGTAGAAGCGCGTCCACGCACCCTGCGGGGCGTCGCTCACCTGCACTTCCTCGTGCTTGCCGGCCACCTTCGCCGTCACGATTTCGCCCCGATCGTCGAGCCAGACCGAGCCTCCGACCATGATGCCCAGCGTCACGACGACATAGAAGGCGCTCAGCAGGCTGAAGCCGCGCCGGCGCTTCCGCTTCATTGGCCCTTGCACTCCCGGACCAGCTCGACCCGCCTGTTGCGGGCGCGGCCCTCGAGCGTGGTGTTGGCTTCGCGAGGACGGGCGCTTCCGAAGCCAGAGGTTTTGAGCCTTGCTGCATCAACGCGGTACGCACCCACCAATCGGTCCTTCACCGCAACGACGCGGCGTTCCGAAAGCAGCTTGTTCGCGGACGCGGAGCCGATGCTGTCGGTGTGGCCCTCGAGCGTCAGCGACCAGTCCGGATGGCGCGTGAGGATATCCGCGACTGATGCAATCGAACTGTTGGAAATGGAATCGAGCACCGCGCTGTTGAAGGCGAAGTAGATGCCCGGGAGGTCGGCTCGGCATTCCTTCGTCAGCTGGGCTTCAACGCTGGTGGACGGGAAGTCGATCCGCGTCGTCTGCAGAATGTTCGTGGGCTCGTTGGCCGCACCGACCCACTTGAGCAGCATCGGATATGTGCTGTCGGCCAGGATCCAGAACTCCGGCGCCCACTTCCGGTCCCGGAACAACATTTGTCCGCGGAGGTGCAGCGCCTGGACCGTCACCCGCTGGCCGTTGACGAGGACCGGAAACGGGACCGGCGACGGTGAGGCCAGCGAGAGCGTGCCCTTCCA
>DATEOL010000407.1:0-13402 GCA_035274025.1 Gemmatimonadales bacterium
GAAAAAGAAGATCGGTGCCTTCGACCCGCGAGCTGCTCGCGCCATGACTTCCCTGAGCTGTGGAGTCGTGGCCCAGCTCTCGGCGCCTCCCGATCCGACCACTCCAGCGCAATACGAAGCCCGCGCTGCACCGAGCATCACCTCGACCCCGCCAAAGGAATTCCCGGCCGTGGCGATGCGACTCCTGACCACGAACTCCTGCTTGTTCAACCATTCGAGTGCGGCGAGCTGATCACTCAGATGCTCGTTCTCGAGCGCGCGCACCATCGCCTCCGCGCCCGCACGACTCGATATGAGCTGCATCGCGAGGGCGGTACCGGTCCCGAGAACAAGAGCCCAGAGCACGCGAAGGCGTAGTCGCTGTTTTCGCGAAATCACCAGGAAGACCAGGACGATTGGGAGCGCGCCCAGCGCAACGAGCCCCGCGTGCCGATTGCGTGCCGTGCGGATCACGTCTCCTATGTATGGACCGGCCGACGAGCTCAGTCCCTGCCCTCGCCGATACGGCGCGAAGAAGACCCAGCCCCGCTGCACGAACAGCGGGCCGAGCTGCTCGAACGCCTGGTCGTTGAGGTTTCCAGGAGCGCTTCCGTGATTGTAGAGCACCGCGGGGAATGGCCCCGGACCCTCCGGTCGGTACAGCACACCGCCGAGGGCGAGGTCACGATGCTGAAACGACACGGTCTCCGCTTTCACGGAGACCGGTTGAGACTGCACCGACAGCAGGAGCAGTCCTGCGAATACTGCGATCACGCTATTTCTTGGCCGGCGCGGGCGCCACCCCACTGAACATGTCCACCACGTAACGCCACTTGCCATCGGCGCCCTTCCGGAGGACCTCGGCGTATTTCACCGTCTCGGTGGTACCGCCCATCTTGAACGTCGCCGTCCCAACCACGTAGGCCAGGTCGCCGATACCATAGGCCGTCGTCGGCGTGAGGGCGAAATCGGTCGCCCCGAACGCGAGGAAGCCGGCAAGGGCCGGGTGGCCGGCGGCACCCTGCAGTGCCGGCGAATCGGGCGGCATCAGGTAGGCGTCAGGCGCATAGATCGCCCAGACCGCGGTGGTGTCCTTGGCGTTCATCGCCGCGGCGAAGGCAGCATCCACAGCCTTTACTTCTTCGAGCTCGGCTGCCGAAAGCGGGGCTGCGGCAGCGGTGCTGGCGGCGGCCGGGGCTTCGGCCTTGGGGGCGCAGGCCGCGGCCACCAAGCTGAGCCCTAGAATGGAAGCGAGGCGCACGTTCAGGATCCGGTGTGGGATGTGGGAGTGAGTTTCAGCCGCGCCAAGAATATCACCCCGGCAGTCCGGCGTCGAGTTTCCGGATTCTCGCCACATGCCGTCCCCCCTCGAACGGCGTCGTGAGCCAGATATCGACGATACGCACCGCCAGGTCCGGGGAGATCATCCGCTCGCCCAGTGAGATCATGTTGGCGTCGTTATGGGCGCGGGCGAGGCGGGCCGACTCCTCGTTCCAGCAGAGGGCGCAGCGGACACCCGGGTGACGGTTGGCGGCCATCGCCTCGCCGTTGCCTGACCCACCGATCACGACGCCTCGCTCGCATCGACCGCTTCCGACGGCGGCCGCGGCGGGGTGGATGAAATCGGGATAGTCGACCGATTCGGTCGAGGAGGTGCCAAAATCGAGGACCTCATGCCCGGCGTCGGTGAGATGCCGGGCGATGAGGCCCTTGTACTTCCAGCCCGCGTGATCGGACGCGACGGCGATGTTCACGATCACGGCTCCTTCGGACCTTGCCTGCGCTACGCCAGGGCCGACCCGAACACGTTGAGATCGAGCCAGCTGAGCAGCGCGGGGACCGGATCTTCACCCACGTATTCCGGACACACCGGGAAGCGCTTACCCGCGCGCATCAGGTACCACGCCGCGGGTTGCGCTTCGGCTCCATTGCGGGGATTGGCTGCGGAACCTTCATACGACACGAAGTGAAATTCGCGACCGCGATGGACGATGTGATGCTGCGCAGTCTTGTAGCTGCTCATGGGACCCTCCCAGGCATCTCGCGAACGGCGAAGCCCGGCAGGAGGCAGGGAGATCGTCGTGGCTGACGACGAAACATAGCCTCCCTGGTCGCCGGGCTCCCGATCCTAGGCAATCGGCGGTCCGGCCAGCCGCTTCACCAGCTCGTACATGAACGTCTGGCCTTCATAGAAGGACTTGACCAGCAAGCGCTCGTCGCGGCCGTGGAACCGGATGTCGTCCCGGCCATAGAAAATCCCCTGCACACCGTAGGTCGGAATACCCGCCGAGCGGAGGTACCGGCCATCGGTCCCGCCCATCACCATCATCGGCACGGCCGGCACCCCGGGCCAGAGCTTGCTCGTCATCTCCTTCGTCGCATTCAGCACATCGTCCCGCATCGGTGACGCCGGGCCCGCGCTCGGCGTCCCCTGGAGAACCACGTGCACGTTGGTGTCTGCGACAACTTTCGTAAGGGTTGCAGTCACGAGCTCGACCGGATCCTCCGGCAGCACCCGACAGTTGACCGTCGCCACGGCAAGCTGGGGCAACGCGTTCATGGCGTGCCCACCCTCGAGCCGGGTCGGGACGCAAGTCGTCCGCAGCGTCGCGTTCCACGGGATCGATCCGGCCGCGACGCGGACCTTCGCCGCGCTGTCATCCGTCGCGACCTTCGCGAGGTCCGCGCTCGCCGGACCCTTCTCGATGGTCGACATCGCCTTGAAGTACGCCCGGGTGACTTCATTGGTCCGGAGCGGGAAACCGAATCGGGACAACCGGTCGAGCGCGGCGGAAAGCCGGTAGATCGCGTTGTCCGGAACCGGCAGCGAGCTGTGTCCGCCCTTGTTCCGCACCTCGAACCGATAGTTGACCACGTACTTCTCGGCGACCTGGATGTTGTTGGAGAGCCGCTTCCCATTCTCCATCTCGCCCCAACCGCCTTCGTTGAGCGAGAACTCGGCGTCGATGAGGTCGCGATGCTCGCGCAGCAGCCACTCGACGCCGTTGTAGGGACCGCCACCCTCCTCATCGGCAGTGAGCGCCACGATGATGTCCCGCGCGGGCTTGAACCCTTCGCGCTTGTAGCGGATCAGGTTCGCGACCCAGATCGCGGCCTGTGCCTTGTCGTCCCCGGTGCCGCGACCGTAGAAGTAGCCATCCTTCTCGATCAGCGTGAACGGGTCGATGGTCCAGTCCTCGCGCTTCGCCTCCACCACGTCGGTGTGGGCGAGAAGCAGGATAGGACGGAGACGGCCGGTGCCCCGGTAGCGGACGACCACGTTCGCCTTGTTGGGATTGGCACCACCCACGAAGATGTCGGCTTCGGGAAATCCCTCCGCCCGGAGTCTCTTCGCGACGGCCTCGGCAATCGGCGTCGTGGTCCCGGTGTTGAACCCGGAATTGACCGCAATCATTTCCTGGTAGATCTCGCGCGCGAGCCGGCGCTCCACCTCGGGCGGCATCGCGGCGTCCTGGGCCAGCGCTACCGTGACGCGGAGGCACGCCAGTGCCACGACAGAGACAATTCGAAGTGTGTTGTGCATGGGGAAAAGATAGCGTCCCGCAGATCACGGAGCGGCTGGCCGCCGGGCAGGCAGTCAGGGTGTAACGAACTCCGAAAGCTCGCGGAGGCTATGCTCCGGGCTGGATGCGACCAGGAACCGGAGGATCGGCACGTGCCCCGCGCCAATGATCAGCAGGATTCGCTCCGCGGTGCCGGAGGTCAGCCCCTGGAGATTGCTGAAGATCCGCAGGTTGCGGTTGAACCATGCCGTGGCGTCGTCGGGCCCGATGTACCCGAATTCCTTCCCCAGCTTGAATGATCCAATGAGATAGGCCCCTTGCCCTTGTCGAAGGCGCTCCGCGCTGTTCAGGTAGAGCAGGTGCTCGGCGAGCGAGTGCACCGTCTTGAGCGAGTCATCTCGGGCGTACAGCTCCTGGTACCGCGCGGTCCAGGGATCGCTCTTGATGCGGTTCAGCAGTGTGTCCATGCTCACGCCCAGCGAATCGAGCGTCGCCTTCCCCGCCGCATCGGTCAGGGTCGGGCGGGCTTGGACATCGACCGCGTCTACCCTGGCCAGGCCGAGCCGCTTCGCCAGCCTGAAGCCGAGCTGATAGACCTCGTTGGGTCCGGGCAGCGAGGCGCCGGCGGCGTACGCCCTGAAAAGCGAGTCAAGCCGGGACTGCTCATCCGCCGTGGCCTCCACGGCGACCTTTGTGGGATGGAAGGCGGCGAGCTGCTCCGACAGACGATCCAGCTGGCGCTGCCGATCGGTCGCCAGCACATCGACCTTGAAGCGTGGCTTGTAAGCGTCGAGTCCCTTGTCGTCGAAATGAAAGACGCCGACCAAGAGCAGCTCCGCACGGGCACCGTCACGCAGCTCCGACGCGGGCTTGACTGTCGCCTCGTGGCAGGCGCTGAGAGCCAGGAGTGCGGCAGTTCCGAGCGGGCGGGCAAGTCTCATGGGCACCTCTGTCTCCTCGAATATTCTGCCCGGACAACCAGAAAGAAAAGCGGCGGGACGCCGAAGCGCCCCGCCGCTGATGTGCAATCAGCTCGATCAGTAGTTCGTGAACAGCAGGCGCGGATTCGTGGTCTTGGAGCTCTTGACCACGTTCGGGGTCCCGTTGTTGACGAGCGCATCCCGGACCTGCGCCGGGGTGCCCGCGTTGGCCTGGAGGTAGAGTGCCACAACGCCCGCCACGTGCGGCGTCGCCATCGACGTGCCGCTGATCGTGTTCGTCGCCGTGTTGCTGTTGTACCAGGACGACGTGATGCCGAGGCCCGGCGCGAAGATGTCCACGCAGTTGCCGTAGTTCGACCAGGACGTCCTGGTATCGGTCTTGTCGGTGGCGCCGACCGTGATCGCAGCCGCGACGCGCGCCGGTGAATACTTGCAAGCGTCCTGGGCGACACCGCCCTTGTTGCCGTTGCCCGCCGCGATGGCATAGGTGACGCCTGACGCGATCGAGTTGTTCACCGCCGCATCGAGCGAGGCGGACGCGCCGCCGCCCAGGCTCATGTTCGCGACCGACTTACTCGCGTGATGCGTGGTCACCCAGTCGATGCCCGCGATGACACCGCTGGTCGAGCCGCTGCCGGAGCAGTTGAGCACCCGCACCGCGACGAGGTTCACGCCCTTGGCAACGCCCCAGGTCGAGCCGCCAACTGTCCCGGCGACATGGGTGCCGTGACCGTTGCAGTCATCCGCGCTGCCGCCATCCACGGCGTCGAAACCGCTTGTGGCTCGACCACCGAATTCATTGTGGGAGAACCGGATGCCGGTGTCGATGATGTACGCGGTGACGCCGGAGCCGGTGCTCGTGTAGTTGTAGGTGCTGTTGAGCGGGAGAGCGCGCTGGTCGATCCGGTCCAGGCCCCAGGTCGCGTTCGACTGGCTGCCGAAGGCTTCCATGGTGCCGTCCTGCTCGACCCGGAGGACGCGCGCATCCCGCAGCAGCCCGTTCCGCGCCAGGTCCGACATCCCGCCGGCGAATCCGTTGAGCGCCCGCTGGTACACGAAGTCGGGCCGGACCCCATGCTCGGCGGCGACCGCGTCCGGGGATACTCCCTCCCGGAGTGTCACGATGAACCGGCCGGAAATGGCCTGTCCCGCCGCGGCGGAGAACTGGGCCATCGGCGCCGAATCGGTCGGGGGTGATGCGGGGTCGCTACAGGCTGCGGCCACAAGCAACAGCGCCGCGGCCGGGAAAGCGCGGGAATTTCTCACGGAACCTCCATTCACGTCGGGTTGGAGACCGCTATCAGGATACTCTAGGGGTTAATCCCGGACAATTGGGCAACAGCAATGCCATGAAAGGCCTTCGCTGGTTGATTGGCCGGGTTCGACCGGGCTACGGCGTGAACGCGATCGGCGGAGTGCGCACGGCGGAGCCATCGGACATGCGGACCAGTACCCCCCAGTGATAAGTCGTCCCGGCCTGGAGTGAGACGGTCGAGGGAAGCACGACAGACGTGTCGTTCACTTCCTTTGAGTAGACCGCACCGCCCGCGGGGGTGAAGACCTCCAGGGCATAGCGGGCCTGCCCGGCTGCCTTCCGCCAGGTGAAGGTGATGGGCCGATCGTGGGCATCCCCGCGTGGGGAGATCAGCTCGACACCGTTCGTCTCGCCGCGCACGCCGGCCGCTCCCGGAGTGCGTGCACGCAAGACCGAGAAGAGCAGCACCCCTGAGACCAGGAGGAGGACTGCCGCGGCCGCTGCCAGTGGCATCGCTGTCCGGCGCCGAGGGGCGGGCCGCCCCTCGGCGATAGTGCGCATCAGGTCGAAGTCAGGCTTGCACGCCGGGCAGCCCATGACGTGATCGAGGGTCGCGAGCCGTTCTTCTTCCAGCGTGGTCCGCTCGATGAGCGCCACGATCCGCTCCGGTGATGGGCACGCCTCGCGTCCCGCGGGGCGTTCGCGGAACAGCTCATGATAGGCGGCCCGCAGCTCGGAATCTTTCATGTCACCGCTTGGAGCGCCGGGGCCGCCGGCTCACGCGACAGCGCGAGAATATTGGCCGGGCGTCATGCCGTAGTACCGCTTGAACACCCGCGTCAGGTGGCTCTGATCGACGAAGCCACACGCGAACGCCGTGCAGGAGATCATTTCCCCGACACGCAGCATCGCGCGGGCGCGACGGAGCCGGACCTGCATGAGATAGGCGTGGGGCGGAACGCCGAACGCGGCATGAAACGCGCGAATGAGCTGGAACGGACTGACGCCGCACTCCCGCGCGATGTCGGCGAGGTGCAGGAGACCGGAGAGACGCTCCTCCATCAGCTCACCCGCCCGCGCCGCGATTTCGCGCGCCGAGGCGACATGGGTCGGCGGGTCAGATTTCACCGCCGCGTGACGGCGCACCACGCGCCGCACCAGCTCGACCACACGCACTTCGGTCTCGAAGGTCGCAGGCCCTTCCGAAAGTGAGGCGTGCGTGGCGCCGACTTCGCTCGCCAGCACCGGATCTTCGATGACTGGCTGGCCAAAGCTGAATCCCGGAACGGAGCCGTCGAATGCATGGGCGAGCAGCGCGGGCGACGGACAGAGCGAACGGTACGTCCACCCCGTTCCTCTGAACGGCTCGGCGGAGTGCACCTCGTTCGGAGCGATCGCGAGCAGGGTTCCCGGCGCGGCGCGATGCAACCCGCCCTGCACCCGGATGGTACCGTTCCCCTCCCCGAAGACGCCCAATGTCAGGGTATCGTGAACATGACGAGGGAAGGCGTGCCGGTGGCGATGGTAGGTGAACAGCTCGATGGCGCCGAGCGACGTCTCGGCTCGTTCCAGCGTGACTCCGGGGGTCATGGGGCTCCGCAAATCGGTACTAGACCTACGCCGGTCCGGGGAATCACGTTTCGCCCATGAGACCCCTTCCTCTTCTCCTGGTTGCGGTAGCCGCAGCCACCCCCGCCGCGGGCCAGACCGCCATGTTCCGCGGCACCCCCGACCACCTCGGCAACTTCGCCGGCGCCGCCCCTACCCTTCAGACTCTGGTCTGGAAGTTCAAGACCGGAGGCCGGGTGATCTCGTCGCCGGCGGTGGCGGGAGGGACCGTGTATGTCGGGAGCTCCGACGGAAACATCTACGCCGTCGATCGGGCGACTGGAACGCAGCGCTGGAAATTTGCGACCAAGGGTCCGGTGCACTCATCGCCCGCGGTAGCGAATGGACTGGTGTACGCTGGAAGTCTGGACGGGCTTTTCTATGCGGTCGATACTGCGACCGGCGAGGTGAAATGGACCTTCGCCACGAAGGGTGAGCGCCGCTTCACCGCGCCGGGAATTCACGGCGCGATGCCTCGCACCGAGCGGATGCCCGATCCGTTCGATGTCTTTCTCTCCTCACCCGTGGTGAGCGGGAACACGGTGATCTTCGGGAGCGGCGACCAGAACGTCTACGCCCTCGATGCGATCACCGGCAAGCTCAAGTGGTCGTTCGCGACCGGGGACGTCGTCCATGCGTCGCCGGCCGTCGCGAACAATGTCGTATATATCGGAAGCTGGGACCGGAACCTCTATGCGATCGACCTTGCCTCGGGGCGCGAGCGGTGGCGCTACGTGACCGGAAACGACACCACCATCTACAACCAGATCGGTATCGCCAGCTCGGCTGCGGTCAGCGGCGGGCGGGTCTTCGTGGGCGGACGTGACGGTCACTTCCACGTGGTCGACGAAAAGACCGGCAAGCTGGCCTGGACGATCGACAACCGCGGGGGCTGGACCATCGCGTCGCCCGCAGTGCGCGACGGCATCGTCTACTTCCCGACATCCGACGGGACGCGGTTCAAGGCAGTCGACGCCGCGACCGGTGAGGTGAAGTTCAACATGGAGAACAAGGCGGTGAGCTTCTCGTCACCCGCGCTGGTGGGACAGGTCGCCATCTACGGGACCTCGGATGGATGGCTGCACGCGGCCGACGTGAAGACCGGCGCCATGGTCGCGGAATTCCAGACCGACGGGTCGAAGGAGAACGGGCCCAAATACACCGACGAAAAGGGACGCATCAAGAGCCAGCTGCTCTACCCCGACCGCACCCTCGACGGGATGATGATCGGCATGCGAACGATGATGACGCTGGGCTCGGTCCTATCGAGTCCGGTCGTGGTGGATGGCGTGGTGTATTTCGGAAGCACCGACGGGAACCTGTACGCGGTACGCTGATCCGGCGATGACGGACCGCTGATGCCCCCCTGACGGGACACGCCTAGCGTGTCCCGTATGCGCATCCTCCCCTGGGTCCTGAGCCTTCTCCCCGCCGTGGCCGTGCTGGCCCTGAGCAATCGCCCGGCGCACCAAACCACTGCCCCGACCACCCTGCTGACCGTCGCCCCGGCCACGGGGGCGGTCTGTCCCCTTACCCGGGCGGAGGAGAAGAAGGCCGTCCTCGAGTTCGAGGACCTCATGCCGGTCGTGCGTCACCCTCGTTGCAACAACTGCCACGGCGGGATCGATCCCCTGGTGCCCTACAAACAAGGAGGGCACATGGGAGACCTCGATACCAGCCAGATCGCGCATAACAGCGTGCAGACCAGGCGGGAGAAATGCCAGGAGTGTCATGACGAGCTTCCGGGCTGGGATACTCCAGGCGATCCCATGCTCTGGAACGGGAAAACGACCAAGGAGATCTGCATGCAGTTCAAGGCGATGAGCGACGACCCCACGGATTTCATCGGGCACATCACGAACGAGCACGGCGGGGTCCAATTCATCGAGACAGCCTTCAAGGGAACCCGAGCCCTCAACAACATGGGGATTGCCATTGCGGAAGACTCCGCCCCCTACAAGCCCGAGCCTCCGCCCGGCACCCATCAGGATCTCATCCGGGATGGCACCGAATGGGCCAATGCGATCGGTACCAAAGGTTGGACTGTCACCAGGGACTGTGGCTGCGACGTTCGGGAAAGCGGGTATGTCGGACGCGTGACGACCCAGTTCAAGGTCGAGACCGAAGAGATCGTCATTCAAGAGTCCGCGACCGCAAACGTGTACTTCTCCATCGACCCCGGCATGAGCAACGACGTTCCCCAGGATTACTGGCACGGAACCCTCGGAGCGGTCCAGTGGGAGAGTCACGTGAGGGGAGAGTGCTCGGGTGATTTCAGCGGGACGACGCCGATGGGACTTGGCGGCGATGATAACCCGATGGCCACGCTCAGCTTCGACCCCGAACGCAAACCACCTTCCTTCGGGATCGCGATCGGTCCCTGGAAGACCCAGTATTACAAGCAGGGCACGATCAGGTGCAACAGCAAAGAGGTCCCGACGCAGACATGGCTCTTTCCCATGCACGCCGGGGTGTGGTGGCTGACCGGACCGACGGGAATGCCCCTGGTCAACGACGGATCCGGCCTGTCCGGGAGCTGGAGCCAGAACTTCGGTCTCGCTGCAACGGGCACCTGGAACTGGTCGTTCCGGCGGGTCGGTCCGACAAGGAAAAAATAGCGGGCAGACCGGGCTAGATTGATGTCATTGGCCCGGAGGCCGGTATCAACGACATCATTCAGCTCATTGTGGTCGGGGCTACGGCGGTGTGTGGCCTGATCTTCGTGTCCGCCGTCGCACGCCGCATTGCGGGACCCTACTCGCGCCGTTCCCTCGGCTCCCAGATCGTTGGAGGCCACCTCGCCAGGAGCGACTCTCCGCTGGTGGAAGAGCTGCGCGAGGAGGTGGCCCAGCTCCGGGGCGAAGTCGCCGAACTGCGGGAGAAGACTGCCGAGCTCGACGACGTCCAGAACCGCCTGGATTTCGCGGAGCGACTCCTCTCGCAAGGGAAGGAGCGCCCCTGACGTTTACTCCCGCTTGAGCGCAATCACCGAATCAAGCCGGGAAGCGCGCCGAGCCGGGATCAGGAGCGCGAGCGCCGCAACGGCAAGCAGCACCAGTGGTGCGCCGACAAAAGTGACCGCCGTGAGTGATCCCGTCCCGTAGAGCACGTTCCGAATCAGCATGAAGGCGGCGCCGGCTCCTGCGATCCCGAGCCCGCAACCCAGCAGCACCTGTCCCAGTCCCTGTCGCATCACCAGCGCGATCACGCCGTTCGCGGTGGCACCGAGCGCCATGCGGATCCCGATCTCGCGGGCACGCTGTCCCACCGAGTGCGACATCACGCCGTACATTCCGATCCCGGCGAGCAGCAAGCCGATCACGCCGAAAAGACCCAGGGCAAAGCCCGCGATCCGCGCGGGCATGAGCGTCACGCCGAGATGGTCGGTGAGCGTCTGCAGGTTGACGATCGGCATCTGCGGGTCGAGCGCCGCGATCTCGCGACGGACCGCGGCCAGGAGAACGGCCGGATCTCCGTCCCCCCGCACCACCACGTTCATCGTCGCCCCCCACGACTGGGCCTGGGGAAACCACATGAACGCGATCGGATCCTCTCCCAGTGTCCGGTACTTGCCGGTTCCGGTAACGCCGACGATCGTGTACTCCCGCGTGCCGCGCCGGAGCGTCCGTCCCACGCCATCCTGTCCCGGCCAGAAGCGGTCGACGAAGCGCTGGTTCACGATCATCACCCGCGCGGTGCTGCTGTCGTCGCGTTCGGTAAAGTCACGGCCCCGGACGATCTTCGTCCCGATCGCATCGAAGTACCCCGGCGTTATGCCGGAGTAGTTGATGCTCATGCCCTCCCCCTGCGCCGGGGTGTAGCCCGGGATGTCGACGTCGGTGTCGCTGTTGTCGAGACCGAGCGGAAGCGACTCGGCGAGGCCGACCGCTTCGACGCGAGGCACGGCGTGGAGTCGCTCGATCAGCGTCCGGTAGAACTGCTCCGTCTTCGGGCGGTCGTACCCCTGGAGATCGGGGGCCAGGTTCGCGGTGACGGCACCGACGGGCAGGAAGCCCACGTCCAGGGTCGTCGCGGTGCGAAGGTTGGAGAGGAAGAGTCCCGCCGACGTGAGCAGGATGATCGAGAGCGCCATCTGCGCGACGATCAGCCCTTTCCGCACCCGCGAGCGGCCGGCGCCGGCGGGCGATTCGCCCTTGAGTCCCGGCACCAGCGACGGTCGCGTGGCCTGGATCGCGGGCGCGAGTCCGAAGAGCAGGCCCGCCAGCAGAGTCACCCCCATCGTAAACAGCAGGACGCGCGGATTGAGCTCGAGATTGGGCCGGAACCCGACGTCGAGCGGAATCGAGATGCCGTTGAGAAGCTTGACCGCAGCGAGCGCCACCGCGATGCCCGCGACACCGGACGCCACCGCGAACACCAGGCTCTCGGCCAGGAGCTGGCGGAAGAGCTGGATTCGCCTGGCACCGAGGGCGAGTCGCACGGCCATTTCCTTGCCGCGGTCATTGGCGCGCGCGAGGAACAGGTTCGAGATGTTCACGCATGCGACCAGCAGCAGCACACCGACGACGGAAAGGATGACCGCTGAAAGGCCCACCTGCGCAGAGCGAATGGAGGGATGCATCCCCGCATCCTTCTGCGAAATGAGCCAGACCCCGCTCTTGTCATAGTTGTCGGGATACTCGGCGGCGAGCTGGCTGTTCACCAGCTCGGCCCTGGCGCTCGCCTGCTCGATGGTCACGCCATCCTTGAGGCGGGCGACGATGTTCATGAAGTTGTTGCCGCGATATTCGAAGGTCCCGCGCCGGTCGGGCTGGACCTGCTCGAGCTGCATGAGCGGGACGAACGCTACGGCATCGACCATGGGCATGGCGCCGCGGAACTCATCGGGGGCGACACCCACGACCTCCATCGGCTGTCCGTTCAGGTTGATGGTGCGACCGATGACACTGACGTCGGCACCGAACATCCCGCGCCAGGCGCTGTACCCCAGCACCACAACGGGGTGGGCCCCGCGACCCTCATCCTCGGCGGGAATGAAGAACCGGCCCAGCGCGGGCTGCACTCCGAGTGTGGTGAAGTAGTTGGCGGAAACGACCTGTCCCATGAGGCGGCGGGGCTGGTCGCTGGTCGACATGCTGAAGGATGCAAAGCTCCAGGAAGCGACGCCCTCGAAGACGTCCGTCGTGCGGGCCCGGAAATCGAGGTAATGCGGGACCGAATTGGAGCCCCATTTCATGCCGGGCCATGTCCGGTAGACCTGAACCAGCCGGTCGGGATGGGTGGTGCCGGGAAGCGGCCGGAGGAGGAGGGCCTCGACCGCGGCGAAAACGGTGGTGTTGAGCCCGATCGCGATGGACATCGTGAGGACGACGATCGCCGTGAAGAGCGGATTCTTGACGAAGAGTCGCCCGGCGATGCGGAATTGCGAGGTGAGGCTCATGGCGCAGTCGGGAAGGTTTCGTTTTAGTACGTATGGCACGCCCCTCTGGTTTCATTTTGCACCATCAGTGCCTGCCGTCACACGGCTTTGGGGGAGATTGCCTGATATTGGGCCATGCGTTGGGCTTTCCCACTGCTTCTTCTAGTCTTTCTGGGCTGCGGCGCTCCGCAGGAGCCGGAGCCACTGCCGCCGCCCGGGCCCAATCCCCTTTGGGTGCAGGTGAACCCGGATGGCCGGACCATCCATGTGGGAGACACGCTGACCATGAGCGCCAGCGTCCTCGTTCCGCAGGACTTTGGTTCGGTAAGTGTGACCTGGGCTGTGTCCGACGACGAGGTCGCGACGGTATCCAGCGAGGGTATCGTCACCGGCTTGGCTGCTGGATCAATCGGAGTTCGCGCGACGCTGATGAACAACAAGGGTCAATGGACTCAAGGTGTGGCAACTCTTCACGTCGAGTAGGGTGAGTTCAGGTTCCTTCATCTCCAGCGTCGTCCCATTGCGGGCGGAGATCCATACCGCCGTCCACAGATTCACACCGATTTCCTGGATTGTCACCGAGGCTCCCGGGCATGCCTGCGCATCGCCAGTTTGGCTCGACCCGAATGTTTTTGTGAACCGCACCACAGTTGAGTTCCCCGGCTCGTACTCAACCTGCGTGTTTACAAAAATCCGGATCGGCCACCTTGGCGAT
>DATEOL010000408.1:0-6755 GCA_035274025.1 Gemmatimonadales bacterium
CGGCGGCGTCACCGGATCGAAAAGGCCTGACACGAGCAGGGTCGGGATCGGCGCGGTCAACGGACGCTGGAAGTCGGCCGCGACCTTCGCTTTCGGCCATCCTTTGCAGGCCTCGCGATACTGATCGATCAGGTAGGTCCCGATGAAGCTGGTCGCCGTCGCCGGGCCGATGTCGGCATCCTTGATCCAGACCACTTCCTCGTTGCACACGGCCGCCAGGTGCAGTCCGTCGGCGAAATCCTCCTCGAAATCCGCCGCGCGCGAGTAGTACCGCCCCGCGAACCAGTCCAGGTTGCCACTCGTCGCCGCCTCGGTGATCCGCTGCGGAAGCTCGCGGGAGAGGTCGCCGCGATAGAGCACGCCGCGCACCGCGTAGCCGAAGTCACCCAGGCTCATGGGAACCTTCACGGGGCTTCCCGAGCGCGGCGTCACCGTCACCTGCACGGGACCCTGCTTGAACCGCGCGACCAGTGAGTTCCACTTCTGCCGGAGGTCGGGAACGGAATCACTGCGCGCGATGATCCGGTCGATCGACTCCTGCAGCGTCGCGGCGTAGCTGAGCGGCAGGGAGAAATCGAACGGCACGACCCCATCGAGGATGAGCGCCATGGTTCGGTCGGGGAACCGGCGCGCATAGGCCTGCGCGATCCGCGTCCCGTAGGAGCCACCGTACAGGATCAGCTTGGGGTATTTCAGCTCCTGCCGGATCAGCTCGATGTCCCCGATCGCGTAGTCCGTGGTGTAGCGGGTGAGGTCGGCGACCCTGGGGAGAGTGGCCTGGCACTCCTTGATCGCCACCGGAGGAAAGAGCGTCCCGAACGCCCGTTCCGGGTGCTGTTTGAGCGCCGCAGGACACATGAGCGGATTCGATCCGCCTGAGCCACGCTGGTCGACCAGCACGACGTCGCGCACCTGCAGGATCTCCGCGAGCGGGCCCTGCTTCACGAATTCCACCATTTCGGTGCTGGCCGCGCCGGGGCCGCCGCTGAAGAGGAGCACCGCCTCCGGCTTGGGGGAGGGCCCCGTCGCCTTGAGGAGCGCGTAACGGATCGGGATCTTCCGCCCGCCCGGCGCCTCGGGGTTCTCGGCGACCATGAGGACCCGGCAGTCGGCGCCCGCGCCGTAGCCATTGGCGGGACAGGGGGAGGCCTGCTGCACCAGTAGAAAAAGGAGAAGCATATGACTTGAGCCTATGTCTCAGAGTCGGGCCGCGCAAATGATGGGGAATTGACGGCGCGGAATACTGTGTGCCCCATGAAATGGACGCTCCTCGTTATCGCAGGGTTGCTCGGTGTCGGCCTGGAACACGGTGACCCTCCCCCGAACCGGGCCGACCTCGGAAAAACGGTGATTGGCGGCGGAACTGCGCTGCACCACTTTGACATGGTTCGGGTGTCACGTCGCCCGTCGCCCGTCGCCTCACCTCCGCGTACATTCGGGTTGAACCATGGATCCCGAAGGAGTGGTCATGAAGCGTCCCTACAAGTTCCGGACCGGTTACCCGACTCGCAAAGCTGCGGCGCAGAGCATTCTCGACACCGACCTGATGCGCGCGGTGACGGCGTATCGCTTTTTCTACCCGACCGTGTCGATGGAAGGAGTCTTCCAGGGACAACGGGACGCAGGCGTGAAAGACAACCGCGGCGCGATGATACTCGCAGGTGCTCCCCGTCACATTCTCTTCACGGGCAACGCGGACACGCCCTACATGGGTGCCTGCGTGAACCTGAAGAAATCGGGGCCCTGGGTCATCGACCTGCCCGAGGGCCCGTATCTCGGCATCGTGAATGACCACCACTTCGGCTGGACCCACGATATCGGGCTTCCGGGCGAGGACGCCGGAAAGGGCGGCAAGCACCTGATCCTGCCGCCGGGATACGACGGCGAGGTGCCAGAGGGCTACTACGTCGCTCGCTCGCGATCCAACTTCATCCTGGTCGGGGCCCGCGCACTCCCACCGCACGGCGACATGGCCGCGGGACTCGACGCCCAGCGGAAAGTGGGAATGTATCCGCTTTCCGAAGCCGCCGATCCGAAGCCATTCCAGTTCGTCGACCGCAGCGAGCAGAAGATCGATATCACCCTCCTCAAGTGGGAGGACAACATCCTCTTCTGGGAGAAGCTGCACAAAGTCCTGCAGGAAGAGCCCGCGATCGAAGAGTTCCGTCCGATGTACGGCATGCTCGCGAACCTTGGCATCGAGCAGGGAAAACCTTTCAAGCCGACTGACGTGGCGAAGAAGCTGTTGGAACGCGCCGCGCAGATCGGTCGCGACCAGATGCTGGTCAGTGGCTTCGGGAGCGCCAGGTCCGACCGCTTCGTCTGGAAGAATCGGCGCTGGGAGTACGCGACGCTTCGCTGGGAGAACGGTGACTTCGAGCTGCCGGGCGGCATCGACCTCGAGGCGCGGGACCGGTGGTACTCCCAGGCGATCGGCATGTCGCCCAAGATGGTCCTTCGGGGAGAAGGTGCGGGCTCGCTCTACTGGCTCGGCCTCCGCGACCGGAAGGGGGAGTATCTCGACGGCGGGAGCACCTATCGGCTTCGGATTCCGCAGCCGGTCCCGCAGCAGCTCTTCTGGTCGATCACGGTGTACGACAGCGAGACGCGCTCGATGATCCAGACCAGGCAGGATCGCGCCGCCTTACGGTCGCTGGTCGAGCTCAAGGACGTGCCGACCGACGAACCCACCGACCTCTGGTTTGGGCCGGAAGCTCCGAAGGGCATGAAGAACCAGTGGATCAAGACCATCCCCGGGCGAGGATGGTTCGTGTACCTCCGACTCTATGGCCCAACCAAACCGGCATTCAGTGGCGAATGGAGGCCGGGCGACTTCGAGCGGGTCTGAAGTGTGCGGGGTCCTGACGGCCCGATGACGGTGGGCTGACGTGCCGCGACAGTATTGGGTCCATGAAATGGACACTCATGGTGGTCTCGGGGTTGCTCGGCGGGTGGGGCTGGTACGCGTTCAGTTTCACGCCGAGCAGCGCGGATTTCGGGAAGCTCTCGGTGGCCGCGGTCGTCACCCGTAAGTTCACGCTCAACCGGAGCGATACCCTGCGGACGGTCCTCTCCCTGGAAGGGCCAAATGCCGCGGAGTTTGTTGTTGCCGTCGGATCCGTCAGCCCCGGTGTGCGCTCGGGTCCTGGCCCCGGCGAAGCCGACACGGTGTACGGATGCTGGAACTCCTCAGTTCAGTCAGCGCGAGTCACGACCTGCGGGGTGAGCGTCGATCTCAGGCCTGCCTCAGTCGGAGTCAAGACGGCGACTCTGGTTGCGACCGACGCGCATGGTCAAAAAGTCACAGCGGCGCTCCGGGGTGAGGCCACCGCACCCGCCTGCCAGCCCGTGCTGGTCCCGTGCAACTGGACCATCAGCTACATCGGCTCCATCCACATCCACGAGGTGGACTCGACCATCAACAGTGATCGCACCGCCAGGTACGAGACCAATGTCGATATCGACATCGACCGCGGGAAGGTGACATGCCAGGGGACGCGAAGGGAATTTGAGCAGACCCTCGTGGACGGCAAGCCAGTCGATGAGCTGAATTTCAACGGGAAAATTTACGGCATCGGGATGGCGGCCATCGAGTTCGAGCCTGATGCGAACGGGAAAATGACGTACACGCTCACCTATGCATGCGCCACGCCCGCTGGGATGCGGGAGTCCAAGAGCCTCCGATTCGGAACCTCGGAGACAGACAACGTCCTGCAGGAACCCGCGCAGTGGAACGATTCCCGGATGATCGGCGAGCCCCAGCCCGCGACGGCACAAGGAATGACGCCGATCATTGGCAAGAACGTGTCCACGACCTGGGATCCGGCCAACAAGGAGGGAGGCTACATCAAGGCGGATTGGCAACTCAAGATGCCCTGAGCGGTCTCCAGAAGGAGACCAGTTTCCGGATTCGATGTCTCCCCACCGAAGGCTTGCACCCTACGCCAGTCCGGCGTAGGCTCAGCCCCGTGTTCGTCATCGAGCTTACATATACAGCGTCGCTGCTCGAGATCGACGCGCGGATGAAGGAACACATGATGTTCCTTCGGAGGTACTATGCGTCCGGACATTTTCTGGTCTCGGGCCGACAAGTCCCTCGCACCGGTGGGATCATTCTCGCGGTCGGCGACTCGAAGGAGCAGATCGAGGCGTTCATGCGCGAGGATCCGTTCGTGAGCCACGGGCTCGCGAAGGTTCGGGTCACCGAATTCCGGGCCAGCCAGAAAGCGGACGATATCCAGCAGAGAATTACGGCAGAGTAAGCCTCGATCCCCCTCGACCCACCAGTGAGGGCCTCCTCCCCAGTCCCGGGCGTTAGTGACTGAAGCAGTACACCGCCCCTGACCGAGGAGCCTCACCATGAACCGGCTTGTCCTTTCCATCCTTGCGGCAGTGGCCTTCGCACCGGGCCTGGCCGGCCAGACTGCCCCCAACGCCTGCGGCCTGCTGACCACCGAGGAGGCCAAGACCCTGATCGTCCGCAACCAGAAGATGATCATTCCCCTCGACGCCGATGCCACCGTGGTCTCCGGCGGGAAGGGGTCGGTCTGTGACTACTCCTACGGTGGCCAGGTCGCGATCTACGTCGGTCCGAATTCGGAAGCCGCGTTCGAGCAGTTCCTCAAGGCGTTCAATGCGCAGGGCCAGCCGAAGCAGCCGGTATCCGGAGTAGGCGACAAGGCGTACGTGATCTATCCCAAGCCCCGCAATGAATACTCGGACCAGGGACCCTATCTCGTGGCGACCGTCGGACCGCACACCGTCACGGCCTTCCTCGCCCGGCACAAGGGAAATGCCGACGGCCCGATGGGCGAAATGTGCCGGAGCGGCAAGCTCTCCGAAAAGGACGCCAAGGATTGCCCCAAGATCCTGGCCGACAAGACCGAAACGCCCGAGTCGCTTCTGCCCGCGGTGACCGAGCTGGCCAAGGCCGTCGTGGCAAAAGTGCGGGCGGGAAAGTTCTGAGCATGCGCCCCTCTTTTCTCAGCTTCGTGGCGACGCTCGCGGTCGCATCCACGGCTGTGGCCCAGTCGCCTCCCAATGCCTGCGGGCTGGTCGCCAAGCCCGACATCGATCGGCTGATCACCCGCGGCAAGCACATCTACAATGCCCAGCCGGAGGCGGTGGTAACCGGCAAGGGGAAGGGGTCACTCTGCCTCCATGCTGGAGGCGAGGTTGGCATCTACGTGGGGCCAAACGCCATGGCGGCGCTCGAGGGGACCCTCAAGATGCTTGGCATCGACAAGGTACCGCGCCAGCCGGTCTCAGGGATTGGCGACAAGGCCTGGCTGTTTATTTCCCCGCCAATCAAGGTCGATAACGATCACGAAGGTCCGTACCTGATCTCGACCGTCGGGGACTACGCGGTGACCGTCTTCCTGGTCGCGTACGAGGGCGCGGCCGACGGCCCTGCGGGGATCTATTGTCGTGATTCGCTGAAGCTCAAGAACTCGGAAAAGGCGAGCTGCCGGAAAACCCTGGCCGACGTAAGTGAAGTCCCCGAGTCGCTCCGCCCGATGGCCGAAGAGCTGGGCAAGATCGTCGTCGCCAAAGTCCGCAGTGGAAAGTTCTGACCATGCGAAAGCTTGCCTGCGTGCTCGCGCTGCTCGCCGGCTGCGGTGGGGCCGGCTCGAAGGACGGAACCAGTACGTCCATTAGGTCCACCACTTCTTCGAAGTCGCCCTGGCCCGACGCCTGCTCCCTTCTCACCCAGGCCGAAGCGGAAGCCGTGCTCGGGACGCTGGTGCGCGCGCCACACGCGGACTCGAGCAGGAACGGCTGCGCTTATGAGACCGCGGGTCATGACTGGTTCGTGATCGTGCCGGAGTGGACCTACGGCAAGTTCCAGCTCGACACCGAGCGCATGATTGGCGGTCTGGTCAACATGGTGGCCCGCACGCAGGACGCCGTCGCGGATACCGTCGAAGGGCCCTGGGACGAGGCGGCATTCGGGGTCCGGGATCTGGTGTTCCGGGTGAAGGCGCGCGCGCTCACGGTCACCTACGCGAATTCGGGGACCGACATCGCCGGGGCGGTCAGGCTGGCAAGCCTCGCGCTGCCCCGCATGGCCGCCGTGCCGGAGCCCGAGCGCCCGGAGGATTCGTCGGGCAAGTGCCCCCTGTCCGCCGAGACGGTGAGCGAGATCATCGGGCAGGAAGTGCGGCTTGCTGTGGGGCAGGGGATGCGGCAGGACGCCTGCGACTTCGACCTGGTGCTGGATCCCACCATCCAGGTCGAGCTCAAGATCCAGCCCGAGGCCATCGCCGAGATGGTATTCGAAAACATGGCTGCGGGCGCGAAGGGCTTCATGGGCCCGGACGCCGAGCTCACGAAAATCAATGTCGGGGAGGGGGGAGTGGCATTCGAGCGAAAGGGCGGAGGGGGCGAGGCCGCGGCGCGGGCGAATGGCAAAGTCTATTACGCGCGCATGGCGCTAGGCATCATTTCGTCGGCGTCGGTTCCCGAAGGTGCGATGGTGAAGCTGGTGGAGCGAATGATTCACTGAGGGGAGTGGGGCGGTGTGTGCGTCTGGTCGTGTGTGGGGGGTGGGGGTGCGCCCGTGAAAAAGCTATCCGCATAAGTCAGTGTCGCTTGACGAGGCCGTCTCGCCACGCGAACCACTTATGCGGATGGCTTTTTCACGGGCGCACCCCCACCCACCTCCCTCTCGGCACGAACCAATTCCCTTACAGGCCATCAGGCTTTCGAGATCGCCAGCTCGCCATCCTTCGCGTCGACGCGGATGGTATCGCCCT
>DATEOL010000409.1:0-8187 GCA_035274025.1 Gemmatimonadales bacterium
GTGGGGGCCGTCGGTCTGCACCTCGGCGAGCGCGCGCTGGAACCGGCCGCGGATCTCCTCCTGCACCTTGAACGGCGAGCCGGGACGTGGGGTCCACTCCGTGTTGAAGAGGTAGTGATGCACGTCGCGAAGAAACGCCGACATGATCTGCCGCTTGATGAACCAGGGAAGGGGCACGCGCTCGAACCCGCGAGCCTCGGGTGGGGGAGGGGACTCCTCCACCAGCTCCGACTCCGGCAGGCTGGTGAGCTGCGCGCGAAGCGCGGCGATGAACGCCGCCGATTCCGGTGACAATCCCTCTGGCACCGTCGCGTCCCCGCCGCCGTCAAGCGCCGCGGCCGAGGTTTCGACCAGGCTCTCGTGCGCCGCGATGTCCGGATCGGGCGCGGGGTACAGCACGTCGGCCCAGTAGATCAGGCTGGTGGTCACTCCCCGGGTGCCGAGCCGCAAGGGATCTGATCCGGTGTCGCCCAGCGCGCCGATCCAGATCCGGAGCAGCTCCTTTGCTTCCGGCTTGTTGGCGATGCCATGGATGAACGTCACGTGGGGCATGAGGATTCAGCAGGGGCCGGGCAATGCCCGGCCCGTACTATCTCCAGTTATCCAGCGGTTGACCTTCGTCCAGATCGGGCACCTTTGCAATCGCGCCGGTGTCGCCGAAGTCGACTTTTCCGGCGGCCTCGAGCCCGGGGATACCGGCCTCGGCCCGCAGTGCGTTGAGCCGGTTCATCCATCCCTTGAGGAACCGCGCCTGGGTCGGATCGCGCTGGACAATGCCGCGATAGATCCCCTCGCGGACCTTGCAGTACTGGACGACCGCATCTCCCGGATCACAGTTGGCGGCCGCGGTCTTGGTGGTGTCTCCGAACGCGCCGTCCACGCCGCAACCGAGCACGGTCTGAAGAATCCGCACCGAGCGGCGCACGCCCATGTTGACCGCGGTGTCGAACTCGGCCAGGTCGAGCGGCGATGCCAGGATGTCGCAGCGGGGCGGGATCCAGTAGTCGCCTTCGTAGATGGCCGAGACCTCGGCCTCTTCAATGCCCTTCACGTCGCGCGGCGCCAGGCCCTGGCGGGAGCGCCAGGAGTCGTAGGTGCGCTGGGTGACGCCGCGATTGGTCCGGCCGCCGCGGTCGGCGGGATCGTCCACGAATCCGCCCTCCCAGCGGAGGATGAAGCGCAGCGCCTTCTGGTACGATGCGGTAGGCATGGCTAGAGATCGTCCGGAAGGTCGGATGTCCAGTCGTCGAGCATCCTGTAAGGCTGTGACGGCTGCGCACCCTTCGCTTCGAACCTGGGGCCGTCCTGCTCCACCTTGAACAGCTTGAGCCCTACGATGCCCGACTCGCCGAGGATCTCGAGACCCAGTCCCTTCTTGGAGGAGAAGGCCAACCCGGCCTCGGCCGCGCCCAGGTCGAGCTTCTTGAGCGCGTCCGCCTTGGCGCTGATTTCCACCGCCGCGTTGCTGTCGCGACTGGAGAGAATGGTGGCGTTGGTGCCGGTGTACACCGCGGAGACGACCTTGAACTTCCCGGCGTTCCAGCGTGGCTTGTTGGTCAGCTCCAGGGCGGCTTTGAAGATCCCGTCCATCTCGGAGCTGGTGAGCGTGGCGCGGAGGAAGAAGCTCCGCTCCTTCCCGAACTCGATGCGGAGCTTGGCGTCGACGGCGTCGCCGGCAAAGGCATCCACCGCCGCCTCCGCCTGGAACCGCAGGACACGCACGCTCTTCGAGGTGAAGTTGAGCCCGGTCCCGGCGCCCGGCTTGGCCTGGAACGCCACATTGAAGTCCGGCGTGATGTTCCCCATCCGGGTGAAGACGCCGTCGCTGATCACGCCGAAGTCCCCCACCTGGAACGTGTTCGTGATCGGCAGCCAGGCCGCCTGAATCCGGATTTCGTCCTGCAGCACTTTGTTGAAGTCTTTCGCGAGACCCATGGTCACCTCAATCGGCTTTGCGCTGTGACGCCTGGCGGCGGTAGAGACTCTTGGAGAGGCTGGGCAACCAGACCTCCACGCGTCCCGCAACGACATCGGGGAATTCCTTCAAGCTGAGCGCGCGCGGCTGGAGGCGGATCGGGTATCCCGTGCGTGCGAGCGCGGCTTCGGTGGCTCCAAGCGCGTCCTTGACCAGGCGATCGTCCCCTTCGCGGAACCTCATCTCGGCGTTGCTCGGAGCCTTGACGTCGGACACGAGCTGGGCGCGCGGAACGTTGAAGGCGCCGTTGCTGGAGATTTCTTTCCGCACCCGCTCGATGGCGGCGGAATCTCCCGGATCACTGTAGTGCAGGAAGATCGAGGCGCGGCGCACGTGGGTGTTCACCGCCACCACTCCACCGGTCGCGGGCACCAGCGAGTCGAGCCGGGCTTGCGCTCCGGTTCGAAGGCGCTGATCGGTCGAGTGGGCCAGTACTTCCCGGTAGTCGCGGATGGCGGCGGAATCCCGCCTCAGGTTCTGGTTGAGCAGTCCCCGGGCGAAGAGCGCCTCGGCCCGGCTGGTGTCGGCCTCGAAGCTCGAGGTGAAGTCGGCGAGAGAGCTGTCGGGGCTTCCCTTGAGGCTGATCCGCACGTCGCCGCGGCCCAGGAGTGCCGCCGAATTGCCGGGATCGCGCCGAAGGGCCGCCTCGTAGTCGTCCATGGCGCTGGGGTAATTCCCCGCCGCGGCGTAGGCGTCCGCGCGCTCGACCAGGGCCTCGATCATGGCTGGATTGAGCCGGTACGCCTCGGTGAAATCCTTGATCGCCTGATCAGTGGAATCCTGCGCCGCGTATGCCCGCCCCCGCTTGAGGTGAAGGCTGTCCGCGAACTCGTACTTTGCCGCTGCCGCGTTGAGGCTGTCGACGGCCTCCTGCCACCGGCTCTCTTCGGCGATGTAATCGGCATTCGCGACCGTCGTCCTGGCCTGGTCGATTGCAGCCTGCTCCCGCTCGACCCCGGCCTTCTGCCAGACCCGAAAGACGAAGAATCCGATCACCCCGAGCGCGATTACCCCGAGAGTACGGACCGTGCGGCGCTCCCGGATCGCGGACGTGATCGCGTGGCGCTCCACCAGGTTGAGGTCGCCAGGGCGCTTCTGGAGCCAGTCGCGCGCCGCATTCAGCGCCTTGCCCTTGATCTCCTCGCCGCGCTGGATCATGAGGCCAAAGCGCTGCCGCCAGAGCAGGAAGTCGCGGTCCGACTGGATCAGCTCGTTGAGCTGCGAAACCAGGAGCGCGGACCGGGAGAGCACCAGCTCGTGTACCAGCTCGATGCAGGGCTCTTCCGCTTCATTGGCGCGCGCCACCAGCAGGCCGTTGTTGGTGAGGAGGTCGATGACCGGACGGTACATGCTCTCGCGGTCGCCAAAGGGAATGACGTCTTTCACCGGCACCGCGAGCCGACGCCGCAACACCATCGCGGGCTGCTCCGGTGACTTGCCCTCGACGGACTGGGGCTGCGCGGTGGTGACCAGATCGAGCAACACGAGCCGGGAGAGGATCCGGTCGAGGATCCTGGTGTCGCCGGAGTACGATGCGAGCGCGCGGTCCCCGATCTCCCCCACCACCGCTCCCACGCCCCCGATGTGTTCGTACGCCGAGTTGGTGAGGAATCCTTCGCGACGGCCCTCCCAGAGCCTGGTCAGCGTCCGCTGGATCAGGCGAAGGGCCGAGGTTTGCAGGCCCGCGTCGGAGCTGATCCGGTCCACCAGGCCGGGCTCGTAGGCAAGTCCGCTCCGCTGCGCCGGCCGCTCGATGATGGCCAGCAGCTCACCCTGCGTGAAGTCGGGGACCCGCACCACCGATCCGCCCTCATCCTTGGGAAGCGCCAGCGGCGGCTCGTGGAAGAAGCGCGCCGAGTCCTCCCTGGCACCGAAAAGGACCACGACGTCCGGGCGCTCGTTGCCGAGCTGCGCGATGGCGCCGAGCACCGCATCGGCCTCGGCATTGGGGAGCCCGAGCACCCGCTCGAACTCGTCCACGAAGAGGACGTGACGGGCTCCGTTGCGCGGGATCCGGTTGATGACACTGTGGAGCTCGTTCACGCTGTTCCGCCCGATCTCGACTCGCTCCAGTGCGCGCTCGGCCGACTTGGCACGGAGCTGGGGATACACGCCGGCGAGCACCGCCGACGTCTTGCCGCAACCGGAGGGTCCCATCAGCCACACTCGCGGGTGCGCCTCGATCGCCGCGACCAGGTTGGAGACCAGCTGCTCCCGGCCGAAGAAGTACGCCGCGGCTTCCTCGCGGAAGGCGTCGGCACCGCGGAAGGGCATGCTGGGCGCGACGCTCACCGTCCCCGCGCCGGTCTGCTCCGGTCGAGGCGGAACTCGCGGGGCCTCCGCTCCGGACGGCCCGGCGCCGCCCGGCGCAGGCTGTACCGGCGGACCTTCGCGTCTCCGGATCGGCGGGTAGAACCCGCTGGGACGCTCTACACTGTTGATCCAGTCGATGAGAGACTGGGCCTCGATGGGTTGGTCGGGCCCTCGCCTGGCCAGATTCATCGCTCCGTTCTGGTTCAGCTCCCGCGCCAGGATCGCGTCCGGATTCCCGTCCAGCGAAATCACGCGCACCGGCCGGTTCTTGCCCGTGCGATTGGCCCGGAGCAGTGCGGCGAGCGCTTCGTGCTGTGCGCCGGTGACCACCGAGTCGATCAGGACGAGCACCTTGCTGTGGAACAGGATCTGCTCACTCCGCCGCTCCCATTCCGGCGGCGGCACCGGCTCGATCGGGTCGGCGAATACGTGGAGCCCCGCCTTCTCCATCTGGCCCTTGAGCTCTACGATCTCTGCCCGCACCAGCGTACTTCCCGCCAGGTGCACGTCGTAGCTCGCGAACCGGGAGGCCACGTCGTACTCGGGCCGGGGCGCGACGCTCGATTCGGCCCCGAGCGAAGCGACACGGCTTTCCGCGGGCGCGAGCCAGCGGACGGCCTCGGCCAGGTTGAGGTAGGCCGCCGCTAGGTCGGCCCGGTCGGCCACCTTCGCCGGATCGGTGATGACCCGCTCCTCGAACGCGAACTCGGGCTGGTAGGGAATGACGAGCGAACGGACGCCGAGGCCGTTGTGGCCGAAGCCCTCGGGGAAATACCGGGTGAACGTTTCCTCGAACTCACCCAGGAATTTGTTCAGCAAGCCGGGGTCGCGCTGCTCGATGCGCGCGGGAATCACCAGGATGCCGAGCGGACGGTCGTGCCGGCGGGCCATCACCCGGCTGGAGGTGAAATCGTTGGCGACGTTCTCGGTGCCGCGGAGGTTCTGCAGGTTCGCCGCGCTCAGCATCACGATGTGGTCGGCGAGCTGGTAGGAGCAGATCCCGCCCATCTCGGTGACCCCGGTGCGGCTGTCCACCAGTACCAGGTCGTAGCGCTTGGGCGTGAGCTCCTCCCGCAGCCACTCGAAGAAGAGCTCGCCTTCCCAGTTGAAGTAGAAGTCCTGCCAGTCGAACGAGCGCACGGCGGTGGCGTAGGCGTCGAGGTCGCTGCCCTCCCGCCGGCCGGCCGGCATGAGGTCGAGCCGACCCCCGCCGGCCAGGTTCTGGTAGATGGGGAAGATGAAGCGGTCGAGATCGCGGAAGTCCGCGCGTCCACCGACGGCCATCGACTCCTTGAACGAAGTGAGGAGGTTGATGAGGCCATCGTGCGCGCGCGCCGAGGCCTGGGGCACCTGGAAATACTGTTCCAGCCCGGGCGCCTCAAGGTCGAAATCCACCATGAGCACGCTGGCGCCGCGTCGCGCGAGAATGTCGGCCACGTTGGCCATGGCCATCGAGCGGCCGACGCCGCCCTTGTACGAATAAAAGGTGATGATCATCGCGTGCGATCGGGCCAGAGCAGCCGCTCCGCCCCCATCCGGCGGGACGGGGCTTCGTTCTCCCGGAAGTTTTTCTTCCGGCTTTCATCGGGCCGGAGGTCCGCGAGGTTCTCGACCGCGGCGGGCACGCTCGCGTGCAGCCAGCGCCGCAGCCGTCTCTCCTCGCCGATGCCGAACTCGCAGGAGGGATCGAGCTCGTTGTCGAAACGGCTGAAGACTCCGGTGAGGCGCTCTTTCGCCTGCCGCTCGATCAGCTGGATTTCGGCTTCGGTCAGTCCGAGCGGGGGAGCGACCGCGACGACGGAGACCAGGTCCCCGACCCGGCTCAGGAAGTTGGCGATGGCGTCGCACACCCGGGTGTGAAAGAGCGAGACCTGGTCCACCACCGCGACGCACCCGCTCACCCGGAGGTCGCGATAAATCGGTTGCAGCAGGGGATCCTGCTCCAGCCAGGGAGAAAAGTCGTAGTACTGGAGCTTGACGTAGCGGTGGCCGGCGCTCCGGGCGGCGTTCCGGCCCGCGGCGATCTCGTTGGCGATCACGTCGGCGTTCTTGGTGCCGAACGGCTTCCAGTCGCGGCGATCGGGTCCGTAGTGCTTGACCGGGTCGCCGAGGCGCTTGAGTCCGGGGAGGAGGTCCTTGAATCGCTGCTCGTTCGCCCCGGGGTCCTGGCCCTCGAACAGCTCTTTCGCCTCGGTCTCGTTCATGCAGAAGAGGAGGTAGGGCAGTCCGACCGTCGAGAGTCCGCGCGTGGGAGACCGCGATTCGATGGCGATCTTCACCGCGGGGCAGATGCCGTCGATCGGATCGGGCGCGACGAGACACGTCACCTTCGGCCATGAAGCCGGGAGATCCGCTTCGGCCACGCCCTTCAGGACGCAGATCACGGCGCTGGTTCGCTCATTCATGATCCGCACCGCGCGCGCGCCCTGATCGGGCAGGGCCTTGATGACTCCCAACATGCCGGGGGTGATGAGCAGGAGCGCGGAGTGACTCCTGATCAATTCCTGTTCGAGGGCCTGCAGCGCAGGCTGGGTCGTCGCGAAGAGGGCGCTCGCGTGAACCCTGGTGTTGAGCTCGAGATTCTTGAGTCCGTCGGCCAGGACCCCGGCGAGCGCCTGATCCGCCGGCTCCGCGAACGCGAGCATGGTGTCGAAGTCGAGCTGCCTGACGTGGTGTTCCAGCGGCGGGGGCAGAAGGGAGACGGCCGTGTTCACCAGGTTGGAGAGCTGCGCCTGGTCCTTGAACCGGCTCACCGTGAACTCGGTCTCGAGGAACTGGCGGAACGTCTTGACCCTCTTGCCGCCGTCGTTGTCGCCCGTGGTTGAGTCCATCATTCCCGGCGCCCAGGGGGCGTTCGGGTCGACGGTAAAGATCAGGCAGCGTTCCTTTCCCAGCTCGCGCATGGCGGTGCGCAGCTCGAGCTCCGTGATCGAATAACCATCGGGGTTGTCGGCTTCCATGGGGATGTAACCGTACCGGTGGGCGAAGATGCCGACGTAGATGTCCGATTCAGCTACATCGCGGACGCACTTCGCGAGGGGGCGGCTCCCCTCCGCGACGTAGTCCTCCATACCCACCGGGAAGTGCTTGGCCTGACGGAGACCCTCCGCGACTGCCGTCCGGAAGGCTTTCAGGTCTTCGAAGGTGGAGGAGATATAGATGCGGTGCATATCCCACTCCGGAAGAGATCCGACGTCGATAAAGAGACGGAACAGAACATGATGGGGAATTCCTGCGATTACCGCTAGCTAGCACTGATGGCAGGTATGCATGCGAGCATGAGCGTGAATCATGCTACCTAGCAGTGGTGCTAGTTGCGGGTTTCGGTCGCGATCCCCACGTTCGATGATCGTCCCCTCTCGCGTTGGCCAAGAAGGATTGCGATGCATGACCGGTTGAATGCCGGAGCGATTGAGCGAATCGCATGACGGCGGTCCGCGGTCTCTCGTTCGAGACGCTGCAGCTGGAACAGAACGGTCGCGTCCTGACGGTGCGCATGTCGTGCCCGCCGCTCAACTTCGGGACGATCGCATTCGTGCGCGAGCTCGACCGACTCACCAGCAGCCTCAATGACGATCCGACCGTAGGCGCCGTCGTGCTTACCGGCGGTATCGAGGGCCGCTGGCTCACTCATCTGGACGCCGGCGAGCTCGGCGGCATGACCAGGCTGCATCTCCCGGCACTTCCGATGGGCGTGATGGAGTGGATCGTGCCGCTGCTCAGACTGGTAGGGTTCCCGGGGGTCCTGGGCGCGCTCGAGCGTTTCGGCGGCGATCTCGGCAAGGGGATCGGCTGGCTCTATCGCTGGAAGCGGACCGTGCTGCGAATGAACCGATCCCGTGTCGTCTACGTCGCAGCGATCAACGGTCCGACACTGGACGGCGGCCTGGAGATCGCGC
>DATEOL010000410.1:0-8249 GCA_035274025.1 Gemmatimonadales bacterium
GGGACCAGCTCCCGCGTGGTGCAGGTCGTTCCAGCGGGGAGCGAGTCCGCGCTCCGGAACCGCGCGTGGATCGAGGGGAACATCCGGAAGGTCGACTCGGCGACCGGCGGTCGGGTCGCCTATGTCTACGTCCCGAATACCGCGGGCGCCGGGTACGAGTCATTCAAGCGGTACTTCTATCCCCAGGCGCACAAGGACGGGATCATCGTCGATGAGCGCTTCAATGGCGGCGGGGCGCTCGCCGACTATCCGATCGATATCCTGCGCCGCCCCGCGCTCAGCTTCTGGGCGACTCGCTACGGCGAAGACCTGAAGACGCCCGCGGCTTCGATCCAGGGACCAAAGGCGATGCTGATCGAAGAGACCGCTGGCTCCGGCGGCGACTATCTCCCCTGGATGTTCCGGAAGTTCACCCTCGGTCCGCTGATCGGTCAGCGCACCTGGGGCGGACTGGTGGGCATCCTCGGCACGCCGCCGCTGATGGACGGCGGAACGGTCACCTCGCCCAACCTCGCGATCTGGACGCCGGAGAACGGATACATCGTCGAGAACGAAGGCGTGGCGCCGGACATCGCGGTGGAGCAGACGCCGAAGGAGGTGATCGCAGGACATGATCCGCAGCTGGAGCGGGCGATCGCGTACGTCATGGACGAGCTTCGGAAGAATCCACCGAAGACGTTCAAGCGGCCACCGTACCCGGACAAGACGACGCGGCCGTAGATCGTCGTCTCATCGTCTCATCGTCTCATCGTCTCAAAGGTCTCACAGGTCACCGTGAGACCTTCGAATTTCCCAAGACCCCTCGCCGGGTCACCACGAGCCATATCATCAGCGAAACGGCCATCGCTCCCGCGCTCAAGAGGAAGGCAGTCGATCCGCCACTCCGCTGATACACCGCACCGAAGGCGATGCCGGCAGGCAACGCGGCGAGGCCCGCGAGCGCCTGCGCATTGCCGAATGCCCGGCCCTGCCCACCCTGTGCGAGCGCCGCGACGACCTGGCGATCGGACGCCTCCGACAATCCCGTGACCAGGCCAAGAGCGAGGAAGACCGTGACGGCCGCCGTCTCGGACAGCTCCCGCGCCAGGATCAGGAGCACCCCACCGAAGAGGATCGCCCCGGCGGCCAGCATGGTGCGAGGGCCGATGCGATCGCTGAGCCAGCCGCCGGGATAGGACGCCATCGTGCGAACCATGTGCAGCGCTGCCCACACCAGGGGCACCGCGCTCACGGCCACACCAAGGTCCTGGAGCCGGAGGAGCAACAGGGTCTCTGGAATTCGCGAGACGATCAGCAAGGTCATCGCGGCAATGGGAATCCAGAATTGCGTGTGCGAAGCCCCGCTGGCCGCATCCGCCCTATCCGCCTTATCCGCCCCATGCGCTTTATCCGTCCTGGCGAGCACTCGAAGCAGCACCAGCACCGCGACCATACCCGGAACAGCACTCCATCCGATGACCCCCCGCACGTCCGCGCCACGAGCCAGCAGCAGCCACGCAACCAGCGATCCGGCGACCGCGCCAAAGTGATCGGCAGCCCGGTGAAATCCGAAGGCTCGTCCCCGGGCCTCGGGTGGTGTGATCTGTGCGATCATGGCATCGCGCGCGGGGGAGCGAAGTCCCTTGCCGATTCGATCGGTCACTCGTGCCGCGATCACCTGCCACGCTGAGCCGGCGAATGCGATCAGCGGACGGATCGCGGTCGCGATCCCATAGCCGGCGACGATGAGCGGGCGCTGCCACCCGGGCCGATCGGCCCAGCGGCCGGAGAGCGCGCGAAGGATTGACGCGGTGAGGTCGGCCGCGCCGTCGAGCGCGCCGAGGGCAAGTGCGCCACCGCCCAGCGTCCTGGTGATGAAGGCCGGGAGGAGAGGATAAACCATCTCGGAAGCGAAATCATTGAGGAACGAAACTGCGGAGAGACCCTTTACCTGCGCCGGAACGACGCTCTTCGACCCGCTTCGACTCGCTGCGACCCTCTCCGTCACTCTTCCACTCCCAGGCCCCAGCGAATCAGGGAGACCGGCAGCCCGCCATACGACATGATCTCTTCGTGGTGCTTCCGGTAGGAGAACCCCTCGCCCGTCGCCCGTCGCCTGTCGTCCCGGAGTCGCAGCAGCTCCCGCCTGGTGATGATCGCGCCCGTCGCGGCCCCGGGCTCCATCAGCACCCCGCGCACCGCGGCGAGCGCTTCGCGCGGCTGCATGGGAAAACGGTCGGCCAGCAGGCGGAGCGCATCCGCGAGGCTCATCTGTCCGGTGTGGAGCCCGATGTCGATCCTCGCCAGCACCGCGCGATAGAGCAGCAGCTCGCGCTGCTTCACCGCGCCCGCCTCGTCCAGGACCGCGAGCGCGTAGAGGCCGAAGCCGGCATCACCGACACTCGCGGTCTGCCGGACCCGCGATCGAAGTCCGGCCGCGTGGGCAGCCAGCGTGTGCACGCCGGGGACGATATTCTCGGCGGCGAGCGCGGCCAGCATCGGCTCGTACCAGTCGTGGCTCGAGAGCTCGAAGCGTCCCTGCCCCGCCACCCCACGGATGTAGTCGGCCAGCGGCTCGACGAGTGTCCGGTGACGTGGCGTCTCGACCATCTGCGGAGTGCCATGGGGGACCGGGAAACCCAGCGACTTCGCGGCGCCCTCGAGGTCCGCGACCGCTTCCCGCACCCGCTCGATGACGCGGGGACGCCCGTCCCCCTTCACCGGGCCGTCGACTTCCTCGATCAGCCGCTGCACATAGCGCCACACTTCGCCGGCCCCGGCGCGGAGGGCGTAGCGGAAGTGCAGGATCCGCTCGAACTCTTCCTCACCGACACCGGGAGCTCGCTCCTCCGCGCCCGGCGACAGGTCGGTCTCGAGGAACACCGAGAACCGCGCCAGCGCGGCCTCCGCGGCAAGCGCGGCCGCGCGCGCTTCGTGATCGCCTTCGGCGTCACGCATGCTTTGCGAGATCAGGTCCGCGGAGGGCTCAGTGAGTGCCCGCGCAAGATCGATGAAGACGGATGGCGGGGCCTTGAGCGTCGCTTCGGCCGCCGTCAGGTACGCCGGAATGGACTTGAGGAGCTCGAGGGAGGACGCGTCCGACGGACCGACGGACCGACGGACCGACAGCGCCTCGCAGAGGCGCAGGCTCCAGAACGCAGGGTTCCGGACGTGAGGCTGTTCGTGCTGGTAGCGGAAAATGGTGACGCGGATGTCGTCGAGGAGCGCGGTCCGATCGATCTCGTCCGCGGAATCCTCGATCTCGAGCTCTTCGACTCCGGCCTCGATCGCGCGAAACGCGGCGAGATGCTCCCGGACCGTCGCGCCGTCGAACCGACCCAACCGCCCCTCGGAGGAGGGGTCGAAATGGCGCTCCAGGTCCCGGAAGGACGCACACAGCTCGTCAGTCAGGGACACCATGCAGCTCGGCGTGGTCGCCCAGGCTCGCGGTTCCGTTCACGTCGCGCAGCTGCACGTAGTCACCCAGGAGCGACTGTGAGAGGGTGGCCCCGGTGATCTGGCAGTGGCGGCCGACGATGGTGTGCTCGAGTCGGCTCCCCACGACCTTCGATCCGCTCTCGATCGTGACGTTGGGACCGATCGTGCTCCGCTCGATCGTCGCGCCTTCCTCGATGAAGACCGGCTCGTTCACGGTGACCGAGGCAGGGAGCGAGGGACGCCGGGCACTTCCCTTCCGGAGCAGCCTGTGATTGGTGTCGATGATCGCGTCGCGGGTTCCGCAGTCGTACCAGCCACCGACTTCGGCCGTGAGGATTCGCTTGCCCTGCTCGATCATGTGCTGGAAGGCATCGGTGAGGAAGTACTCGCCCTTGTTGGCCGGCGACTTCACCACGTGCTCGATGCCCTGCCACAGCGCCTCGGTGTCGCGGATGTAGTAGAGGCCGATATTCGCGAGCTTCGAGATCGGCGTGCTCGGCTTCTCGACGATCTTCGTCATGAAGCCGTCCTTGTCGGTCACGACCACCCCGAAGCGCTGGTAATCCTCGACTTCCTTGGCCCAGATGATCCCGTCGGCGTCGGTGCGATTGATGAGGGTGAGGTCGGCCTCGAACACGGTGTCGACGAAGATGATGAGGATCGGCTCCTTCACGAACGGCCGCGCCAGGTTGACCGCGCCCGCGGTGCCGTCCTGCACCTTCTGCTCGATGAACCGCGAGGGCCATCGGTACCGGGCGCGGGCGTACGTCTCCACCTGCTCCTTGAGATGGCCGGTGATGAAGATCAGCTCGGAGATGTCGAGTCCCTCGAGACGGTCCATCACCCAGTCCATCACCGGGCGCCCCGCGACCTTGAGCAGCGGCTTGGGAACCAGGTGGGTGTGCGGCCGGAGCCTGGTCCCCTTGCCTGCCAGCGGAATGATGACCTGCACCTCAGCTCCTTCCGTAGCGGTCGCTCAGGCGGACCAGGTCATCGAGCTCGGGCGTGGAGGCCTCGAGTACGTCGGTATCACTGATGGCTTCGATCTGGTGAACCACACCCGCACGTATGCGTACCGACTCTCCGGCGCGGAAGGTCCGCTCCTCGAGCTTCTCCGTGGTGCCGATCCGGAGGATCAGCTCGCCGGTGAGGACGTGAAGGGTCTCGTCCTTCCGGTTGTGGTACTGGCAGCTCAGCGCGTGCCCCGCTTTCACATGCAGCACCTTGCCGACATATCGCTCGGTGCGGGCCCAGATGAGCTCATGACCCCACGGCTTCTCCACGCGATAGGGAACGTCTTGCACTCACCCCTCCGGGAGGAAATCGAACGAGGGCGGTACGCTGATGCACGCCCGAATGCACGTGCCACAAGCGACGCAACCCTCGCGGCGGAGCACCGGATGCCCCGCGTCGTCCATGACGAGCGCCTTCTCGCCGACCGGACAGGCGTCGGCACAGGCGCGGCACGACTGGCCTCGAAAAGTAACGCACCGCTCCGGCACGAATTCGAGCGAGCCCAGGCGATATCCCTCCCATCCGCGGTCCGGGATGGTGAGCGCGTCGGTCGGGCACGATCGCGCGCAGGGCATGTCGGGACAGGCGATGCAAGGAGACCGAACCACGTCGAGATACGGGGTGCCCGCCGCGAGGCCCGCGCTGGTCGGCGCCACGAAGATCACTCGTGGCGGACAGGCGCTCACGCACTCGCCGCAGCGGGTGCAGGCCGCGAGGAACGCGACTTCGGGGAGCGCGCCGGGCGGACGCTGCCAGCGTTGCTGGATGACGCGCTCCTCGGTGGCCTCGAGCGCTTTCTCGAGCCAGTGCCCGACGGAGTCCCTGAAGAACGTTCTACGATCCGCCATAAGCTGCCAGCTGCTAGCTCCTGGCTGCTAGCAAGTTGATGAACACCGTACGGCCGCTTCGAAGCGATCGTTCAGGCCGCCGAAGACCCTTCCAATTCTCGGCTTCGCGTCCGCCCCTTCCGACTCGGCCGAGGTATTGAAGACCGCAATGATCGCCGTCCTGCTCCTCGGATGAATCCAGAAGAACGAGCGGAAGCCCGCCTGGCTGCCGGTGTGTCCGATGACCCGGTCCCCATCGGCGAAGTCGGTCAGGAAGTAGCCAAGGCCGACGGATCCCTTCTTCTCCGCCGTTCCGCCGGAGGACACGACCGGCTTCCACATCTCCTCGAGGGACGCGCGAGAAAGGGGATACTGCCCGTCGGCCCGCCCGCCCGCCTGCCCGCCCAACAGGAATCTCAAGTAGAGGGCCATGTCCGAAAGCGGCGAGTTGAGGCCGCCGTTCGAGGTGGTGATCCCGGTATCGAAGTCGAGGCCGTTGGCGACGGCCTTGCCATCCTTCATGTAATAATTGTTGGACCGGTCACCGATCAGGTGATACGGAGTGACATCGTAGTAGCTGTGCGTCATCCCGAGGGGCGACAGCACGTTCTTCTGCATGTACACCTCGAAGTCCTCGCCCGCGAGCCGCGCGATCACCTCCCCGAGGAAGACGTAGCCGGGATTGGAGTACTGGAACTTCGAGCCGGGCAGGAACTCGATCGCGGTGTAGGGCATCATGGCGACCAGCTGGCTCCACTTCGTGGGCTCGAAGGGATGCCAGGGCTTGTCGCCGCCCCAGGGCCAGGTCCCGGATCGAAAGCCGGCCGAGTGGGAGAGCAGCTGGCGAATGGTCACCTGCGACATCGGACCGAACGGATTGTGCACCTCGGACAGCTCGGGCACGTACTTGAGGATCGGATCGTCGATCGTGAGCCGTCCGCGATCGCGAAGCTGCATGATCGCGATCGCGGTGAAGGTCTTGGTGATCGACGCCCAGTGCCAGATCGTGGCACCGTTGGCCTTGCGACCCGAGTCGCGATCGGCGTAACCCGCGAAGGCGGAATCGATCACTCCATTCGGACCGACCAGGTACATCCCCGCCCCGACGATTCCCTCCTCCGCGACGGCCTGGGTGAAGAACGTCTTGAGATCGGAGAAGCGCGAGGGGCCGGATTGCGCAGAGCAGACTGCCGGCGCGAGGATGGCGATGCATGCCGTCGCTACCGCCCGCCTGCCCGTCCGCCCGTCCGCCCGTCTACTTGCGGAGGTACGCATCGGTCCCCTTGAGCCAGTCCTCCCGCGGGGGACTGAACACGTCCACATCGAGCGTGTCCTCCAGCGCCACCGCTTCGTGCGGCACGTCGGAGGGAATCACCAGCACCTCGCCCGCCCGGACCACCTGCTTCCGGGAGCGATCGGCGCCAAGGGTGAACTCCAGCGCGCCTTCCAGGATGTAGGTGAGCTGCTCGTTCTCGTGCTGGTGCAGCGGCACGACACAGCCCTTCTTGAGGTAGACGTGAGCCAGCATCATCCGAGAGCCGCAGACGAGACGCCGCTCCAGCAGGTCGTTGACCCGCTCCTTCGGCATGGCATCCCAGACATGGTGTTTGACGGTATTTGGCATGGCGTCAATCTACCCTCGTTTCAACGTTTCAAAGTCCCAAACTCCTGACATCCCGGGCCTGCCTTCAAGGCGTTTCGCTGGATACAATTCAGTATGCTATTTCATATGCTGCTGTTGGCAGCGACGTTTCAAGTTCAGGAAACATCGCCGGCCGCCCCGATGACCCACCGGAACGGCCGGGTCCCCCCGACGGCCACGGCCGTACGTGCCAACGAAGCTCCGAAGATCGATGGCCACCTCAACGACGCGGCCTGGGCCTCGGCCCCGGTGATGACCGGTTTCCGCCGCGACGTGCCGAACGACGGCAAGCCGGCAACCGAGAACTCCGAGGTCCGGGTGGTGTACGACAATCACGCGATGTATGTCGGCGCCCGGCTGTTCAATCGCGACAAGGCGAAAGTGTCACGCCGGCTCTCCCGTCGCGATTCGTTCTCCGTCTTCAACGACGTCTTCTTCGTGCTGATCGATTCCTACCACGATCACACCACGGAGTTCGTGTTCGGCTCCACGCCGGCGGGGGAGCGCCGCGACGCTATCCGAAGCGGCGATGGCCAGACCATCGACGGCTCCTGGGACCCCGTCTGGGAAGTGAAGACCAGCGTCGACTCGCTCGGCTGGATCGCCGAGATGCGGATTCCGTTCTCCCAGCTCCGCTTCCCGAACACCAGCGAGCACACCTGGGGCATCCAGTTCCGCCGTGACATCCGCGCCGCAGGTGAGGCGGTGGACTGGTCCTGGGCGCCGCGCACCGAGGCGGGGATCACCTCCAAGTACGGCCACCTGGTGGGGATCAGCAACATCCCGCAGCCCAGGCGGCTGGAGGTGCTGCCGTACACCGTCGGCAAGACGACTCACATCGACAATGCGAGCCCCGTCAATCCCTATAACGACGGCTCGGTCCAGAACCTGAGTGGGGGCCTCGACCTCAAGTATGGCCTTACCAGCAACCTCACACTCGACGCAACGGTCAATCCCGACTTCGGGCAAGTCGAGGCCGACCCTGCGGTGGTGAACCTCACCGCCTACGAGACCTTCTTCGAGGAGCGCCGGCCCTTCTTCATCGAGCGGTCGGACCTCTTCCAGTTCTCGGCGGGAACGCCCGAGACCTTCTTCTATTCACGCCGGATCGGCAAGCGCCCGTCTCTCTCCGCCGTCGGCACCGCGCCCTACATCGACGAGCCCCAGGCCGCGACGATTCTTGGCGCCGCCAAGGCCACGGGTCGCACCTCGAAGGGCTGGTCGGTCGCCCTGCTCGAAGCGGTCACTGCGAAGGAATGGGCCCAGCTCGCAGACGCTTCGGGAAATCCGCTCCCCGAAACGGGCGTAGAGCCCCTCTCCAACTACGCGGTCGGCCGGATCCGGAAGGA
>DATEOL010000411.1:0-2104 GCA_035274025.1 Gemmatimonadales bacterium
CTACACCATCTACGCGCGCGGGACCGATCGCACCGGACGGATCTACTTCGAAGTCCCGGCATGGGCGGCCGGCGCGCCCGGTGATCCACCGAAGGACACCGTCTCCGTCGCCCGCTGGGATGTGCGATCCAACAAGCTCGAAGTCCTCACCCAGGTCCTCGGCAGCCGGCCGCTCCCGCCGGGACCAAAGATGCGACCGAGCATTCCATTCGTGTCGTTCGCGCCACAGGACGTCTGGCAGGTCGCTCCCGATGGGGCGCTCGGGATCGTGCGGTCGAGCAACTATCACGTGGAGTGGACCGGAAGTGGCCCGATCCGCGCCGGCCGGCCGGTTCCGCACACTCGCGACAAGGTGACGCGCGCCGACAAGATGGAGGCGGCCCGCAATTTCACGGTGAACTCGAGCATGGGCGGTCGCGGGAGCGGAGCGAACGCGCCGAGTGCCGCGAGCCCGGTGCCTGCTTCGATGCTCAGCGACTCGTCGATCGCCGAAATGGCCGACCACGATGCGTTCGCCGAAACACTTCCTCCCTTCGCGTCCCGCGCCCCGCGCCTTGCGCCCGAGGGAGTGCTCTGGGTGGAGCGCGCACAGCACGCGGGGCAGCCTCCCCGCTACGACCTGTTCGACCAGAGCGGGAATCGGATCGGGCGCGCCGTGCTGCCCGTGGGACGCCGCCTGCTCGGCCTCGGGCGAGGTACCTTGTATCTCGTCGCCACGGATGAGAGCGGTATCGAACGGGTAGAACAGTATCGGAGGGAGGCACGGTGATTCCTCGGATGGCGCGAGTGGGTTGGGCGTTCACTGGGTTCCTGGTTCTCGGCACATCGATGGCGGCCGCACAGGCCCCGCGGGGCGTGACGCTCGCGGAGGCCCTGCGCCTCGCCGCGCAGCACGACCCCAACGTGATCCAGGCGCAAGGGAACCTGCGGAGCGCGGGCAGCGGGGTGCGCGCGGCCAAGAGCCAGTACCTGCCATCGCTCAACGTGGGCAGCAATGGCGGCAGCTCATTCAGCGAGGGGCCCGATCGCTTCGATCCGATCACCAACCAGCTGGTGAGCGGCAACAGCAAGAGTCAATCGCTCAACATGAGCGTGTCGAGCAGCGTTGACCTCTTCACCGGTTTCCGCCGAGGTGGGGACGTGAAGGCCGCCAACGCGCGAGAGGAGGGCGCAGGCGCCTCGGTTGACGAATCTGTGGCGCAGTCAGCGCTGGAGACAGCGGGCGATTTCTACTCGGCGCTCGCGAGTCGCGAACTGGTGGAGGCCCGCAAGCGAAGCGTCGCGCGGGCGGAGCAGCAACTCTCCATCGCCGTGGCAAAGCTCATGACCCGTTCAGCCAACGTCGCCGACTCACTGCGCGCGGTGGTACAGCTCGGAGAGGCGAAGCTCAACCTCGCGTCGGAGGAGGCGTCGCTGGCGCGGGCCGAGGCCTCACTGGCGCGGCGGATCGGGCTTCGCGGCAGGGTCGCGGCGATGGAAGACTCGAGCCTCATCGTCCCGGGTGCGCCGCTCGACACCGCGGCCATCATGGCCGAGGCCGTGAGCCGGGCGCCCGCCGTTCGCAGGACGGAGGCCGCGGTCCGCGAGCGGGAAGGATCGCTCAGCGCCGCCAAGTCATCTTATTGGCCCCAGCTCAACCTGAGCGGGAATTACGCCTACGCCGGCAACAACGCGAACTCCTACACGCTCTACAACAACCGGAGCATCACACTGGGCCTCACATGGCCGATCTTCAACCGGTTCCAGCGCGAGCAGCAGGTATCCCAGCGTCAGACTGAGCTCGACACCGAAATTGCCCGAGCGGACGACAAGAAGCGCGAGACCTCGGCGAACCTGACGACGCAGTTCGCGGCGCTCGACGCGGCCCGGGAGCGCATCGCCCTCACCCGGCTCTCGGTGCAGGCCGCGCAGGCCGACGTAATGGTGGCGCTGGAGCGCTATCGGTTGGGCTCGATCAACATCACGGAGATGAATGCCGCCGAGAGTGGGCTGTCCCGGGCGGAGGAATCCGCGGTGAACGCGCGATTCGAGTACCTGCGGGCAAAGGCACAGATCGAAGCAATTCTCGGGAGACGTCTCTAATGGCGCGACGGTCTACGGTCTA
>DATEOL010000412.1:0-14761 GCA_035274025.1 Gemmatimonadales bacterium
CGCTGTCGAACACGATCGCGTTCGGCGGCGTTGCCACCGGCAGGGCAAAGCCGAGGGAGGAGGCTAACCCGGCCACCAGCATCAGCACGACAGGGGGCTGTCCCACCGCGGCGGCGAGCGAGGCGGCGAGCGGCATCACCATGGTCGCGATCGCGAGATTGCTGGCGAACTCGCCCAGTGCCACGACCAGCGTGGCGATGCCCAGGAACAGGATGGGGAGGGGGAGTCCCTTGAGTCCGGTGAGGTGACCGGCGAGCCAGGTCGTGAGCCCCGAGGAGTCCATCGCCGCCGCGAGTGAGAGCCCGCCACCAAAAAGCAGCAGCACGTCCCAGGGCAGGACCTTTGCCTCTTCCCACTTGATGAGCGGGCGCGTCGTCCCGTCGGGGGCGCGTCCCCGCAGCGTGAAGAGGAGGAGCGCCGCGATCAGCCCAACACCCGTATCGGTGAGGCCAGGCGCGATCTGGGTGAGCCCCGGGATCACGAACCCGCCCAGGTCCTTGGGTTCCCGGAAAAACCAGGCGAGGGCCGCGCTCGCGAAGATCGTCATCACGATCGCCTCGCCGCCCCGGAGTTTGCCCAGCATCCGACGCCGCTCCTCGATCAGTGAGTGGGCCTCGCTGCCGAGCGAGGCGCCTCCCCGGAACACGACATACACCAACAGGACCCAGGTGAGCGGCAGCAGCACCAGCGTGATGGGAAGGCCAAGGAGGAGGAACCGCCCGAAGTCCATCGAGGTGCCGGTGATCTCCTTGATCGCGCCGGCAACCACGAGGTTGGGAGGGGTGCCAATGATCGTCCCCATCCCGCCGATCGACGCGGCGTAGGCCATGCCGAGAAAGAGCGCGATGCGGGTGCGGTTGCCGGCTTCGCTCCGGTCGAAGAGCTCGCCGATCGCGACCGTGATCGGGAACATCATCGCGGCGGTGGCGGTGTTGGAAATCCAGAGCGACACGAACGCGGTCGCCACCATCACGCCCAGGACGACGCGCTTGGCGCTGGTGCCGATCGCCGCCACGAGGCCGTAGGCGATCCGCGCGTGGCTGTGCCAGCGCTCCAGCGCCGCCGCGATCACGAATCCCGCGAGGAAGAGGAAGACCAGCTCGTTGCCGTAGGGCTCGGCGGCCTGGCGCGCGGTCCGGATGCCGAAGAGGGGGAGCACCACGATCGGCAGGACTGAGGTCGCCGCGAGCGGAACCACTTCGCTCACCCACCACACCGCCATCCAGAGCGCGAGACCCAGCACTCGAGCGCCTGCGGGATCGAGCCCCGAAGGCGCGACAACGGATGCAAGCAGGAACAACACTGGCCCCAGGATGACCAGCGGCGCGCGGGAGCGGGGCATTAGGCCGGGAGAGTGTGAGAAGGTCGCGACTCGTGACCCCTATCCGACGACGAGGTTGAGAAGGCGATCCTGGACCCAGACCCGCTTCTTGATGCGCTGGCCATCGATGAAACGACGCACTGCCTCATCCCGCAATGCAGCGGCAACGACGTCGTCCTCCTTGGCCCCGCGCTGGACCGTGATCTTGCCTCGCGTCTTCCCGTTCACCTGGACCGGGACGTCGATCCTGAGCTCGAGCGTGAGGCCCTCGTCCCAGGTCGGCCACTTCGCCTCGAAGACGCTGGTTTCCCGGCCGAGGCGCTCCCAGCACTCCTCGGCGAAGTGCGGCGCGAACGGGGCGAGCATCACGATCACGTCCTTCACGATCTCGCGAGCCGCGCAGTTGCTGGCGCGGAGCGCGTTCATGAGCTCCATGAGCGCGGCGATCGCGGTGTTGTAGCTCAGGCTTTCGAGGCCGGTGGTCACCTTCTTCTTCGTCTGGTGCCACTTGACCACGATCTCGTGGCGGAGCTCGACGCCCATGAGCGTCTGCCGCTCACACTGCTCCACCAGGTCCCACACCTTGTCGAGGAATCGCCGTGGCCCGGCGAGGCCCTCGTCGCGAAAGTCGCCGCCTTCCTCGAAGGGCCCGAGGAACATGAGGTACATGCGGAAGGTGTCGGCGCCCCACCGGGCGATGTACTGGTCCGGCACCACCACGTTGCCGCGCGACTTCGACATCTTGGCGCCGTCCTTCACGATGATGCCGTGGGCCCGGAACTTCCGGTACGGCTCGTCGAAGGGGAGGTAGCCCTGGTCGTGGAGCACCATGCAGACGAAGCGCGCGTAGAGGAGATGCAGCACCGCGTGCTCGTTGCCGCCGATGTAGGTCGCCACCGGGAGCCACTTCTTCACCCGATGCGGGTCGAACGGCCGGTCGGCGAACTCGGTCGAGAGGTAGCGGAGGTGATACCACGCCGAGTCGAGAAAGGTGTCGGAGACGTCGGTCTCGCGGTGCGCCGGCTTGCCGCACTTTGGGCACGGCACATTGTACCACTCGGTGCTCCGCGCGAGCGGCGACACGCCTGAATCGTCGGGCCGGAAGTCCTCGAGGGCGGGGAGCAACACCGGAAGGTCCTTCTCCGGCACCGGGACCGCGCCACAATCCGTGCAATAGATGATCGGGATCGGCGGGCCCCAGTAGCGCTGGCGCGAGATGCACCAGTCGTGGAGCCGGTACTGCGCTACGCCCTTGCCTTTCCCTTCGCGCTCGAGCCACGACACGATCTCGGCGAATCCTTGCGCTTCAGGCATGCCGGAGAACGGCCCCGAGTTGACAAGGTGTCCGCCCTCGACGTCGGGCGCAGCCTCCTCGAGCGGCGTCGAGCCGTCCTCATCCGCGGACGCGAGCACCCGCACGATCGGCAGCTTGTACTTCCTGGCGAAGGCGAAGTCGCGCTCATCGTGTCCGGGCACGGCCATGATGGCGCCGGTGCCGTACTCCATGAGCACGTAGTCGGCGATCCAGACCTGGACGCTCTCGCCGGTCGCGGGGTTGATTGCGTGACCGCCGGTGAAGACGCCGGTCTTCTCCTTGTCGCCGATCTTCCGGGAGACGATGTCCTGCTTCGCCGCTGCAAGACGGTAGGCCTCGACCTGCGCCTTTTCCGCCGGGGCGGTGAGCGCGTCCACCAGCGGATGCTCCGGGGCGAGCACCATGAAGGTGGCGCCGAAGAGCGTGTCGGGGCGCGTGGTGAAGACCCGGATCGGGCCGGTGTGCGTCGCAAAATCGACGTGTGCGCCGTCGGAGCGGCCGATCCAGTTGCGCTGGGCGCTCGAAGTCGACGGCGACCAGTCCATCTTCGACGGGTCGTCGAGATTGGCCAGCAGCCGGTCGGCGTAGTCGGTGATTCGGAAAAACCACTGCTCCAGGAAGCGCTGCTCGACCATCGTACCGCAGCGCTCGCATGCGCCCGCAATCACCTGCTCGTTGGCGAGCACCGTCTTGTCGGTCGGGCACCAATTGACCGCAGCCTTCTTCTTGTACGCCTGGCCGGCCTCGAAGAGCTTGAGGAAAATCCACTGGGTCCACCTGTAATAGGACGGATCGGTGGTCGACAGCTCGTGGCGCCAGTCGAACATCGCGCCCAGCGCCTTCAGCTGGCGGCGGAAGTTCGCGATGTTGCGCGGAATCAGCTCGGCCGGGTTGATGCCGACCTTGAGCGCGTAGTTCTCGGAGTGGATACCGAAGGCGTCGTACCCCATCGGCTCGAAGACGTCGTAGCCCTGGAGCCGGCGGAACCGCCCGTGCACGTCGGCCCCGGTGAAGGCGTAGAAGTTCCCCACGTGCAGCCCCTCCGCGGACGGATAGGGATACATCATGAGGTTGTAGAACGGCCGCTCGGCGTTATCGAGATCGGGTTCGTTGGTGTGCCGTTCGGCCCAGCGGGCCTGCCACTTGGCCTCGACGGCGGTTGGGTCGTAGGACTGATCGGACATGGCTCAAAAATAGTCGCAATCGTCTCAATCGTCTCAGCGTCTCAGCGTCTCATCCTCTCATCGTCTCAGGCCATGTGCTGAGGCCTGACGCCAGGGTCGACGCCTTCGGTGAGACGACTGAGACGACTGAGACGACTGAGACGACTGAGACGACTGAGACGACTGAGACTATTGTTCAGCATGTCCATACATCGCCGCGGCTTTCTCCAGGCCGGCGCGCTCGGTGGGTTGATCCTCGCGGGGTGCGAGCGCCCCGCCGAGGAAGGCGCGACCGCCACGCCGACCGAATCGTTGTCCGGCGCCGAACGGGCCGATCTCGAAGCTGTCGCCAGCCGGATCCTTCCCTCCGATGACGGGACGCCGGGCGCGAAAGAGGCCAACGTGATCGGCTTCCTCGAGCGGGGATTTACCACCTACCACGCGTTCCGTCTCCCGATCGTGCGGACCGGCTTGGCCGATCTCACCCGGCGCGCCGGCGGTTCCTTCGCCGCGCTCCCAGCGTCGCGCCAGGACGCGCTGCTCAAGGCAGTCGAGCAGACCGAGTTCTTCCAGCTGGTGCGCGCCTTCACGCTCTGCGGGATGTTCGCCGACCCAAGCTGGGGCGGGAACCGGGAGCAAGCCGGGTGGAGGCTGCTCGGCTTCGACCCCCGCGCGATCTGGCAGCCTCCGTTCGGGTTCTACGATGCCGACCCCGGAGAGGACGCATGATCCGCTACCGGCCGCAGACCGAGGTGGACTTCGTCATCGTGGGGTCGGGAGGCGCGGGGGGAATTCTCGCGAAGGAATTATCCGTCGCGGGCCATTCGGTGGTCGTGCTGGAGCAGGGGCCCTGGCTCGAGCAGGAGCACACCCGGCACGACGAGTTCAGCACCCAGATCCTCTACAGCACCTGGAATGATTTCTTCCGGCATCCCCAGACCTTCCAGAAGACCGCGAACGACGCGCCCATCCGCTCCAGTGAATTCGTGGGTCTGTACTATGGCCGTCACGTGGGGGGGAGCAATTCCCACTTCACCGCCAACTACTGGCGGATGCACGAGAACGACTTCCGGGAGCGGTCACTCTACGGCGAGCACGCCGCGCTGGCCGACTGGCCGATCAGCTACGCCGACCTGGAGCCCTACTATACGAAAGCGGAGTGGGAGCTGGGCGTCTCCGGAGCGCCGGGGCCGTTCGACCCGCCGCGCTCGAAGGCCTATCCGCTGCCGCCTCTTCCTCCCAAGGCGGGCGGTATCGTCTTCGCGCGAGGGGCCCGAAAGCTGGGACTCCACCCCCAGCGCGCGCCGATGGCCATCCTCTCCCGACCCTATGATGGCCGCCAGCCGTGCAAGCATTGCGGGTTCTGTCTCGGTTACCAGTGCGAATACAAAGCCAAATCATCGGCATTTTCGGCGATGATTCCCAAGGCCGTCGCGAGCGGCAAGTGTGAAATCCGCCCGGACAGCTACGTGTTCCGGGTCGAGATGAATGCGTCGGGCCGGGCGACCGGGGTGCGTTACTACGACAAGGCGCGACAGGAGCAGGTACAGCGCGGTCGCGCTGTGATTCTCTGCTGCAATGGAGCGGAAACGCCTCGCCTCCTCCTGATGTCGGAGTCGAGCCAGTTCCGCGACGGCCTCGCGAACTCGAGCGGCCTGGTCGGCAAGCACCTGATGTTCAACTGTGCGGCGGGGGCCACGGCCGTCTTCCCCGAGCCACTCAACGAGTGGAAGAGCGTGGGATGCACTCACCTGGTGATGGATTTCCACGAGGGAGACCCGGCACGGGGCTTCTACGGCGGCGGGGGGATGGACGCGCGGCTCGACTGGACCGGGCCGATCTCTTTCGCCCTGTTCCATACCAGGCCCGACGCACCGAACTGGGGAGCGGACTTCAAGCGACAGCTCGTCGAGTCGTTCTCCCATCGGGTCTCGATATTCTGCCACGGCACCTCGCTGGCGGTCGAGACCAATCAGGTGCTGCTCGATCCCGAGCTCAAGGATGCGTGGGGACTGCCGGCGATCCGGTTCCGGTATCGCGATCACCCTGATGACCTAGCCAACGTGGGGTTCCTGCAGGGCCATGCCCACGACATCCTCCAGGCCGCCGGCGCAACCCAGGTCTGGAATGACCCGATCGTGGAGCAGACCTGGGCGAACCACATGCTCGGCACCTGCCGGATGGGCAACGATCCCAGGACATCGGTGATCGACGCCAATCATCGGACCCACGACGTGCGGAACCTCTTCATCTGCGATGGCAGCAGCATGGTGACGTCGTCGAGAGGCCAGCCGACGGCCACGATTCAGGCGCTCGCGTTTCGGGCGGCGGACACGATACCGCAGGCCCTAAAGGCCTGATCGGAAATCCAGGCCTTTAGGGCTTTAGGGCCTTAGGGCTTAATTTCGAAATCTCACCATGGCCACGAATCGCCACCCACTGAGTCGCGCCCTCGAAGGGTTCGGGGTGCTCGCGATCATCGCGATGGCCCTGGTGTTGGCGGTCCTCGTCATCGAGGCAGAGCATCGCACCCGCAAGGTCGAGCAGGGACGCCGGCTCCTCACGGTGGCGCGGGCAGCGACCGATCTACTCGACCTGACGCCCTTCGAAGTCACCGCCGCCACCACTGCTCTCCCCGAGCGGGTCTCCGCCGCGCTGCACGAGATCGCGCGCGGTGGAAGCGACGCCGACGGCATCTCGGTGACGACGCTCGACGGACAGGTGCTCTGGTCCGCGGGCAATGTGACCTACCACGATGCCGCGGCGGCGCGACGCGACTGGCGGCCTCCCGCCGGTGAAGTGCGCGGCGCGCGTGCCGAGGGCCGTCAGTTCGGAGTCGGCGCGCTCCGGCGCACCGACTGGCTCGTCGTGGTGTCCGCGCTGCAGCCCAGCCGATCGATCTCGCCGATCCTCCTCCGCGACGTGGGACTGCTGGTGCTCGTCGGACTTGTCCTCTTCTACGCCGGCTATCGCCTGATCGACCTCCGGATGTTCCGCCCCCTGGGGGCGGCGGAGGAAATCACCGTCCGGGTCGCGAGCGGAAACCTTCGGGTCGATGAAGACACGATCAAGCAGGTGGGCGGCGGACCACTCACCGAGGCGCTGCGCGCAATGGTGGGATCGCTCACCCACCTCGTGACCGCCATCCGGAGCTCCGCCGATGATGCGGCCGCACTGGGCGAGGAGATCTCCGCCGCGACCGAGCAGATGACGTCCTCGACCCAGGAAGTGGCGGCGACGACCCAGGAGCTTACCGACCGCGCGACCAAGCAGGCCTCCACGGTGCGGATCGTCGCGGACGATGCGGCCCGGATCCTGGCGATTGCGCAGGAGCTGGCCGCGAGCGCGCTGCAGGCGACCGAGCGGAACGGTGCGCTGGTGCGGCTCGCCGAGAGGCACCGCACCGGGCTGCGCTCGAGCGCGAATGAGCTGGCGCGGCTGGCCGAGGACGTGGAGCAGGGGACAATCGAAGCCGAGGCGCTCGCCAAGGCGGCCGATGAAATAGAGCTCTTCATCAGCCAGACGGCCGCCGTCGCGAAACAAACCCACATCCTCGCGCTCAACGCAGCGATCGAGGCGGCCCGCGCGGGTGCGGAGGGGCGGGGATTCACCGTCGTCGCGGACGAGGTCCGGCGACTCGCGGGGCAGGCAGGCGACGCGGCCGCGTCCACCCGTCAGACGGTGCGCAGCGTCGTCGGCCGGGTGCAGAGCGCGCGGGACCGGCTGTTGCGGCTGAGTGCCAGCAGCATGGCCGTGCGCGACGCGGCGCAGTCCGCGGCGTCGGGCCTCGACCAGGTCGTCGACCAGGCGGTGACGAATCACGACTGGACTCGAGGGATCTCGCATTCGGCGCAGGACGTGCGCGGGTTGATCGAAGGGATCGCGAAGCGGGGGACCGACCTTGCCGCAGGCACGGAAGACGTGGCGGCAGCCGCCCAGGAGATCGCTGCGGCGGCTGAAGAGCTGAACGCCAGCACGGAAGAGATCGCCGCCTCGGCGACTCGGTTGGCCGAAGCCTCGGTCAAGCTCACGGGCGAGATCGGGAAGTTCCAGCTGGACGGGGCGAAGGGGCCCTGAGACGAAGAGACGCTGAGACGCTGAGACGAAGAGACCCTTACCCCCCCAGCAGTCCCTCCGCGACGCGGTCAGCGAGAGCCATCACCGTGAGATAAGGATTGATCTCAACCGAGTTCGGGAACAGGCTCGAGTCCGCTACGTAAAGCCAGGGAATGCCGTGGACCCGCCCCCGACTGTCGGTCACTGAATCGCGCGCGTCCCTTCCCATTCCGCAGCCGCCCATCAGGTGCGCCGCCGAGACTGAAATCCTGCCGAGCTGGAAGTGACGCTCGTGGATCAATTCGTCCACCCGTGAGGCGTCACCTCGTTCGAGGACATGCGGATTCGCCGAAGGTGCGTGCACCCGCTCCGCGCCCGCCGCGAAGAAGATCCGCGCCGAGGTCCGGGTCGCGCGCACCATCGAGGTGATCACGTCGGTCGTGAAGCGATAGTGCACCACCGGCGTTCCCTGTCGCGTTACCGCGATGCGGTTCTCCCGGGTCGCCTTGTCGCACGCGAGGACCAGGATCATCTGGAGCCTCGAAAAGGCCTGCATGAACCGGCTGTGGTCCGCTCCGAATCCCGTCAGGTTCTTGGCCGTAATGAATGGGAAGTACATGCAGGTCTCGAGCACATACCCCTCGGCTTCGGCCCGGTCCAGGAAAAAACTCTTCGGATGCCCGACGTCATTGGTGACCGGTCGCGCGTGCTCCGCGACGAGGATGTGCGCGGGGTGGCAGGTGAACCCGTGACCGGTGCGGGTCGGCAATCCCGCCAGCGCGGAGTGGAGCAACAGCGCGGAGGTGCCGATCGCGCCGCCGGCGAGGACCACGCGATCCGCCGTCAGCGTGTAGTCGCCCGGCCTCCACTCGGAGTCCGTACCCTTGCTGCCTGCGGCCTTTGGCGAGACCCGGACCGCGAGCTTCCGGTCACCGAGACGGAGCACCTCCGCGCGGGTCGCGACTTCGACGCCGCCACGCTCGGCGGATGGGAGCTGTACCCGGTTGGTCCCCTGCTTGGCCCCGTTGGGACAGCCGAGGTTGCAGAGACTGGAGCCCCGACAGCCGCGGAGGTTGAGCGGGAATTGCTCGGCGTGGAAGCCGGCGCCGGCGCAACCTTCGGCAAAGAGCCGGTTGTTGTCGTTGATCCGGTCGGGAGGGAGCAGGTGGACGCTGTTCTCGCCCATGTAGCGGCGCGACCGTGCCGCGATATCGGCATGATCGAGTCCGGGCACATTCCATTCGCGAATGACACGCTCGGGGGCGATGAGCGAGGTGCCGGTGTACACGATCGTGGACCCCCCGTATCCGCGCCCGAACGCGAGCGTCATGGTGCCATCCGCGGTCGGGAATCCACCGCCGTCCTCGTAGAGCTCGGGCGCCATGTCGAGCTCGCGGCCGGTGAAGTCCTCGTCGCGGAAGCGCGGTCCCTTCTCGAGCAGGAGCACCCGCTTGCCCGCCGCGGCGAGCGGAACGAGCGCCTGCGCCACGGTCCCCCCTCCGGCGCCGGAGCCCACGATTACCACGTCGTAATGGCTCATCGCGGGGCTTCCCACCCGGCGGCCGTGGCGCGATATCCGAGGGACCGTTGGACCTCGGGCTGGGCATACCAGCCCATCTGCACCAGGGTGCGAAGTCCCCAGATGCCGCGGCGCAAGAGCAGCACGCGTGAGGTTGCAATACTTTCGACCAGCCTGGTCCGCCGCGCCATGTCGAGCGATGCGAGTCCACGGCCGTGCCGCAGGACCGAAAGCGCCTCAAGGATCCCGATGAACAGCAGCACCTGCCGCGCGATGGCCGATGAACGCGGCGCGAGCGCGCCTGCGACGATCGCCTCCAGGCGGTTCCACGCAGCGTCGTCGGCGCCCGCAGTCTCTGGAATGAAGACGTTGGCGAGAGCCCGGAAGGGCCGCCGCACAGCGGAAAGCTGAGCCATGATCGCCGGAGTGTATCGGCTCGCCGTGCTCGGCGCCATCGGCGGGATGATGGTGGCGCCACTGGCCGCGCAGGACACCACGCGCATCACGATCAACGTCGCGCCGGGGAAGCTCACCGGACGCGTGACCAACGGGATCACCAGCCAGCCGATTCCGTTCGTGCTGATCTCGCTCGACAAGCCTCGCACCGATTTCTTCACCAGCGAGGAGGGTCGCTTCAGCCTTCCGGAGCTGGGCAAGGGCGAGCACCGGATGTTCGTCCGCCAGCTTGGCTACCAGCCTCTCGAGGTCATGCTCCAGGTGAGCGAGGGGCCCGCGCATGAGCTGGAGCTCTCACTCGAGCCACGGGCCCTCCAGCTCCCGACCCTGGTCGCGTCCGCCTGCCTGCCCGCCGCGGAGCTGGAACCCGGCCTGAGGTCGGTGCTGGCCGCCGCGTCGGAGAATGCGCGGCGCCTCGACCTGATGCAGCGCGACTACCCGTATGCCAGCCGGTACCAGAAGGTGCGCGAGGTCTTTTCCCGGGATGGCGCGCGGATCGCGCGCACCAGTGGCCTCGAGGAATGGCAATTCTGGACCAAGTCGTACTATCGGCCCGGAAAGGCGATCATCCCCGGCCGCCAGGAGGGCGTCAATGACGTCGCGTGGTTCACCGCTACCGCGCTGCTCGCCGCGGACTTCCGGAAGACCCATTGCTTCCGGTACGGCGGCGCCGACAGCACCGATCCGGTGGCGCCGCTCGTCACTCTCGAGTTCGAGCCGCTGGCATCGCTCAAGGGTCCCGACTGGCAGGGCAAGCTGACGCTGGACAATCGCGGCGTGCTTCGTCGCTCCGAGGCGCACCTCGTCGTGAATGGCAAGGTGAAGGACTCGTGGCCGCAGGCGGCCGCGTGCGAAGTCGCCTACGACGCCGTCGGCGGTGCGCTGCCGGTGGAATCGGTGCTGATCTGCCGGACCCGGATGGGAGAACCGTGGGCGACCGTCTCGGTGGAGGAATGGCGCCTCACCTGCCAGCGATTCGTCAAGCGCGTGCCGGGGCTCGAATCCGGCTTCATCGCCGATTCCTCCGGCGCGTGGCGTGGAAGAATGTGTACGACCGTGAGCCGTAAGCGGTGAGCCGTGAGCTGGTCACCTTCTCAAGGGAACGGCGGATCAGCCCGACGAAGTACGTCGGCGGGCATGGCGTCGTGGTGGACTGGAGCGCTGTAGAGACGGCCGCCCGCCAGTGACAATGCCGGTGCATAACCACCGAGCCCAGGACAGATTTACCCTGTGCACTTCGCCCATCTTCTCCTTCTAGCCCAGGTCGCCGCCGTTTCGAGCCCGTGTGAGACCGGGACCGGCATTCGGCCAAGTCGCGACCTCTACTGTATCGAGCTCTTCCCGGCGAACGGGATAAGCGGTCCTCGCGGAGTCGTCGGACTGCTTCAGGTCCCTGGACCGTTCACGATTTCCGTCACGGCCGCGGGCACTCCCCGGGTCCGTCCGGTTATCGACCTGTCCGACTTGCCAGCACCGGGCAGCTACGGCCCCTACGGGACCTTCGTCGCCTGGGCCACGACCCCGGTTCTCGACACCATCATCAGGCTCGGCGAGGTGAGGAACGGCCGGACCCTTCTCCCTGAGGTCGCGCTCGATCGCTACCTGATCATCGTCTCGGCGGAACGAACCGCCGCGGTGAAGGAGCGGACCGGCCGACTCGTGCTTCGCGGCGAATCGGCGAGCAATCGGATGCGTCCGCCCGACATCCTCGATTTCGCGCTCGGGACGGGTACCGGCGATGCGCCGGAACACCACCACGAGCCCGATTCCCTCGGGTGGACCATGATCCCCATGCCACCCGGCGTGCCCATGCCCCCGATCGAGCACACGATGCGGCCGTCGGTGCGGGCGTACCTTCCGCCCGACGATCCGACCCTTCCGCTGGCCCGGCCGCGCGAGGTTCGGGAGCTCAAGGACGGCGACACGCTCCAGCTCGAGTCGGGCATGGTCCGCCGCTCCCTCGCGGGGCGGAGCTACACGATGTTCGGGTTCAACGGCCAGTATCCCGGCCCGCTGCTCGTGGTGAAGCAGGCGGCGCGGGTGACCGTGATGTTCCGGAATCGGCTCGACCAGCCATCCACGATCCACTGGCACGGCATCCGCCTCGACAACCGGTTCGACGGCGTGCCGGACATCACCCAGGATCCCGTCGCGCCGGGCGGCGCGTTCACCTACCAGCTCAAGTTTCCCGACGCGGGCATCTACTGGTATCACCCGCACGTCCGCGAGGACCTGCAGCAGGACCTCGGGCTCTACGGAAACATCCTGGTGCGCTCGCCTCGTCCCGATGCCTGGTCGCCCGCGCATCGGGAGGAAATCCTGATGCTCGATGACCTGCTGGTGGGCGATGACGGCGCGCTGGTTCCCTGGGGGAAGGAAGCGCCGACCCACGCGCTCATGGGCCGGTTCGGGAACGTCTTCCTGGCCAATGGTGAACCGGCCTGGCGCGGAACGGCGCGGCCCGGCGAAGTCATCCGCTACTACTTCACCAACGCGTCCAACACGAGGACCTTCAACCTCTCCTTCCCGGGTGCGCGTATGAAGGTCATCGGATCCGACCTGGGGACTTACACCCGGGAGGCCTGGGTGGAGAGCGTTGTCATGGGGCCCGCCGAGCGATACGTCGTGCAGGTGCAGTTCAACCGGCCCGGCCGGGTAGCATTGGTCAATCGCATCCGCTCGATCGATCACATGTTCGGACGTTACTTCAGTGAAACGGATACCCTGGGCATCGTGACGGTAGGCGGCGCCCCGGCTGCTCCGATCAACGGATTTACGACACTTCGCGCCGACACCGTCACGAGGAGGGAGATCCGCGACGCGGGTGCGGGCCTGGACGCGCTGCCCCAGCATGAGCTGGTGCTCACCATGCAGGCGACACTCCCCTATTTTGCGGACCGCCTGATGCGGAAGGATTCGGTCTTCTTCAATCCGGTGGAGTGGAGCGGGACGATGCCGGGGATGAACTGGTCGTCCAGCTCGCGGAACGTCCGCTGGTTCCTCCGCGACCCCGCCACCGGCAAGGAAGACATGGCGATCGACTGGCGTTTCAAGGTCGGCGACCGGATCAGGCTCCGGCTGGGGAACGACCGGACCGTGTTCCACGGCATGCAGCATCCGGTCCATATCCATGGCCAGCGATTCTACGTGCTTGCGGTGAACGGCGTTCCGAACGACAATCCGGTCTGGAAAGACACGGTCCTGCTCCCCGCGGGGGGCACCGTGGACCTCCTGCTCGAGTTGACCAATCCCGGCCGCTGGATGCTCCACTGCCACATCGCGGAGCACCTGGAGGCGGGCATGATGATGGCCTTCGAGGTTTCCCCGTAAAGGAGTAGTCAGCGCATGATCACCCTTCTCGCCCTCGCGACACTGGCCCAGGGAGGTCGCTCCCAGGCCGTGCAGCAGTACGTCAGCGTCGATGCCCCCGTCATCGCGATCACCAACGTCACCCTGATCGACGGGACCGGCGGCCTGGTAAAGACCGGCCAGAACATCGTCATCCGGGGCAACAAGATTGCCGCCGTAGGCCCCGCCGCGTCGACGCCCGCGCCGTCCGACGCGAAGGTCGTCGAGGGGACCGGCCACACGGTCATCCCGGGCATGTTCGGCCTGCACGACCACCTTTTCTACACCGCGGGTGGCGGACGTTACGTCAATGCCACGTCCACCGCTCCCAAACTCTACCTCGCGAGCGGCGTCACGACGATTCGCACGACCGGCTCTGCCAACGCCTACGGAGATGCGTTTCTCAAAGGCCAGATCGAGAGGGGCGAAGCCCCTGGACCACGCATTCATTTGACCGCTCCGTACCTGACCGGCGCCGCGAACCAGAACGGCACCATGGCCATCGTCAAGACGCCGGAAGAGGCGCGACGCTTCGTCCGGTATTGGCATGACGAGGGCGCGACCTGGATCAAGTTCTACACCGACATCAAGCAGGCGGAGGCCAAGGCCGCCATCGACGAAGCTCACAAGCTCGGCATGAAGGTGACCGGCCACATCTGCTCGATAACCTTCCAGGAGGCGGTGGCGCTCGGGTTCGACAACATCGAGCACGGCATGCTCACGGCGACCGACTTCTACGAGGGCAAGACCAAGGACGTCTGCTCGCCGGACTCCTTCGCGAAGACCACCAGCGCCAACCCGACCGGACCGGCCGCCAAGGCCACGATCAACGCCATGGTCTCGAAGAAGGTCCCGATGACTTCGACGCTCGCGGTCTTCGAGGCCTTCGTCCCCAATCGCCCGGTCGTCGACCAGCGGACGCTCGACGCCATGGCGCCGGAGGTGCGTGATCGCTACCTCGCCGACCGGAAGCAGATCGACGCGGCGGGCGAGAACTATCCCTTCTCGCAGGCGGCGTTCCAGCGCGCCACGCAGTTCGAGGTGGAGTTCGTGAAGGCCGGCGGCCTGCTCGCCGGCGGCGTTGATCCGACCGGAAACGGCGGCGCGCTCCCCGGGTTCGGAGACCAGCGCGGTGTCGAGCTCCTGATCGAGGGCGGACTCAGTCCCGCCAACGCGATCAAGGTCTTCAGCCTCAACGGCGCCAAGGTTCTGGGTGTCGACAAGGACCTGGGCTCGGTCGAAGTCGGCAAGACCGCCGATCTCGTCCTGCTCCGCGGTGACCTCTCCTCGGACCCGTCGGTCATCAAGAACGCGGTGACCATATTCAAGGACGGCGTCGGATACGACTCGGCCAAGCTCATCGCCGCCGTGAAGGGTCGCGTCGGGATCAACTAGTGGACCGTCTCCCTGTAGTCGCCAGCGCTCGTGGCCGGGGGGTACGCTCTGGAAAAAGCCATCCGCATAAGTCAGTCGCGTGGCGATCTCATCTTGCCAGGCGAACAACTTATGCGGATAGCTTTTTCCAGAGCGTACCCCCCGGCCACGAGCACTAGCGATTCCAGGGAGACAGTCTACCAGTTGCT
>DATEOL010000413.1:0-4626 GCA_035274025.1 Gemmatimonadales bacterium
CCTAACCGCCCCAACCGCTCCAACCGCCCCAACCGCCCCAACCGCCCCAACCGCCCCAACCGCCTAACTTGTGATCCATGCGTTTCGACAAACTGATTGCGCGATTCTCAGGGGCCGACCGCGATACCCGGCTCGAGGCGCTGCTCGACAGCTCGAAGAAGCTTCCCGAAGTTCCCGCTCGGCTCATGGACGCGCGCGAGAGCGGCGTGACTGTTCCGGAGTGCCAGACGCCGGTCCATCTCTGGGTGGAGCGGGACAACGGCGCGCTCCACTTCTACGGCGACGTGCCGCGCGAATCGCCCACGGTGCGGGGCTACGTCTCGCTCCTGGTCCGTACCCTCGACGGGGCGACGCCCCCCGAAGTCGAGGAAGTGCCGGATGACCTGCTCGACCGGCTCAAGCTGGTGGAGACGCTCGGGATGCTGAGGATCGGCGGGCTGACGGCGCTGCTCCGAAGACTCAAGATCGCGGCGAGAAAAGCCGGTTGAACATCCGCTCCCACCGATCCGTCACCGCATCCCAGGTGTGATTCTCCAGCGTCTTGGCGCGGCCCGCGGCACCCATGCGATCACGCAGAGATGCATCGCCGAGCAAGGCAAGGATCGACTTCGAGAGCTCCGCGACGTTGAACGGCTCGACCAGCAGTCCATCCCCGCCATCGTCGATCACGCACGCGGTCGACGGGATGCGCGCGCCGATCACCGGCTTGCCGCACATCCATCCCTCCAGGTAGGCAATCCCGAACGCTTCCTCCACTGATGGCATCGCGACGAGGGTGCAGGCGTCGGTGATATGGGCGATCTCCTCGTCCTGAAAATCGTCGAACAGCGCGACCCGGGCGCGCTCATCGGGTGAGAGCGCCGTCAATCGATCGTTGACTTCGCGGGAGCGGTGGGCCGATTGCCCGGCGAGAAGAAGTCGCGCCTCAGGAGTGCTCCGCCACACGTCCCGCATCGCCTCGATCAGGGTCAGGGCCCCCTTGAGGCGATCCTGTCTCCCCACGAATCCCACCACCGGCCAGTCCCCGAGACCCAGGCGCCGCCGGATCATTCCGCCATCGGGGCGGGCGAAATCTTCCGGCGTAATCCCCGTTCCCGCCACGACGACATGGCGCCCGCCGCGCGCGACCATGAACTCCTCTTCGGCCCTGGTATTCGCGATCAGGCCATCACACGCGGCCAGCATCGGTGGAAAGGACGGACTCTCCGCCCAGGGACGCGCGACGTGCAGGAGCGGGATGCCCACCAGGGGAAAGGTCCTCACGCGCCGGGCGAGATGACCGGCATAGGCCGGTGGAAAGACCCAGTTCATCGCCGTCACGACGTCCGCCTCGGCGCGGAGAACCGCGGCCAGCATCGGCAGCGGACTCGGTCTCCGGCCGATCATTCCGACGCCTTCCCGGAGGACCAGCGCCGATGAGCGCCACGCTCCCGGTATCTTCGTCCACTGGCGAAAGGCCCGAGTCGCCCGGCCTTCCGGCGGAAAGCGCCGCACGGTCACGCCGTTGATCGTCTCGTGCTCAGGCAGCGAACCGCCGTCGGGCGACATGATCTCCCGCTGGGTCGCGCCGTTTACCGCGAAGACAGTGACCTGGTGGCCGCGCGCGACCAGCCGTTCGGAGACCGCGCGCAGCGTCCGCTCCGCACCCCCGACGCAGGGCGAGTACGTGGGCGTGACGTGGAGGATGCGCACCTAGCGGAGACGCGCCGCGCTCTTTCCGGGACCGAACAGGATGCCGACGACCTCGCCGAGGGCGTGGCAGGTCGAGAGGGCCGCGATCATGGGATTGCAGGAGCGAATGACCGGATCGAACTCGGGTTTGTTCCTGAGGGTCTCCATGGTGAGCCGGTAGAGCCGCCAGGGCAGCTGGCGGCGGGAGAGCCGAATCTTGTGGAGGCCGGTCGTCGCGCGGCCGTTGTGGAAGTGCGCGGCGAGGGTCCCGAGGAAGCCATGGCTCTGCACGTGGGCAACACGGATCCGATCGTCGACCACGACCTTGTGCTCGCGCACCAGGCGGCCGTTGAGCTGGAGCTCCATCCAGCCGGGCGGGATGGTCCCCTCGGGGAACACCGAGCGCTTGTAGCTGAGGTTGGCGTTCACCGGCCAGCGTACCTTCTGGGTGGGATCGACCGGCGGCGTGAAGGCGCCGAAGGTGTGGAGGAAGTTGGCCCAGTCCGCGCGCGAACCGGTGGACCCGTTGGTCACCGCACCCGCGACGGCCAGGGCCTCGGGATGCTCGGCGTGCGCCGCCAGGGTCCGCTCGCACCAGTCGGGCTCGACGACACAATGATCCTCTGTGGTCGCGATGATGTCTGCCCGTGCTGACATGATGCAGAGTGCACGTAGCTCGAAGACCGAGGCACCGGGCTTCCGGATCCACACGACGCGGCCGGGGTTGGTGGTGTACTTCTCGGGGAGCGCGCTGCCGTCGCCATCACCGACAATGATTTCGGCACCGGCGTGTTCGGCCTGGGGCTCGAGGATCGCGAGGCAGTTCGCGAGGTCGGGCCAGGCTTCCGTGGTGGCGAGTACCACTGACAGGGTTGGCTTCGACATGAAGGCCTCCAATGACTCAAAGGTCTCCAAGGTCTCGCCCAAACTCAACGAGACCTTGGAGACCTTGGAGACCTGCGAGACTAGCCGTTGCGGCGCTCGAACTCCTTCATGAACTCCACCAGCGCCTCGACGGCACCCAGCGGACACGCATTGTAGATCGACGCGCGCATGCCGCCGGTGTTCCGATGCCCCTTGAGTCCGTCGAGTCCCGCCGCCGTCGCCTCGTTGCAGAAACGCTTCTCCAGGTCTTCGTTGGCCGCGCGGAAGCAGACGTTCATGAACGACCGGCTCCCGGCGTCCGCGGTCCCGCGCCAGTAGTCGGTGCTGTCGATGGCGTCATACAGGAGCCGCGCCTTCTCGGCGTTCTTCCGCGCCATCGCGTCGAGCCCGCCCTCGGCCTTGATCCACTTGAAGACCTCGCCCATCAGGTACACGCCGAAGGTGTTGGGCGTGTTATAGAGCGACTTCTCCTTGGCATGAGTCCTGTACTGGAGGATCGTGGGCACCGAGGCGGGCACACGCTCCAGCAGGTCTTCGCGGACGATGACGAGCACGACACCGGACGGGCCAAGGTTTTTCTGGGCGCCGGCGTAGATCAGGCCGTACTTCGAGACATCGATGGGCCGGCTGAACATGTCGCTCGACGTGTCGGCGATGAGTGGCGCGTTGGCCGGTACCGGCGGCTCGGCCCGCCACTGGGTGCCGTAGATGGTGTTGTTCGTGGTCACGTGCACGTACGCCGGATCAGCCGAATAGCTGATCTCGCCGGCCTGCGGGATCGCGCGGAAATCCGTCGCCGCACCGTCATAGGCCGTGTGCACCTGGCCGATAGGACGTGCATCCTTGATGGCCTTCTGGCTCCAGACGCCGGTGACGATGTAGTCGGCGACGCGTCCGGACGGCAGCAGGTTGTACGGCACCATCGCGAACTGGAGCGACGCGCCGCCCTGCAGGAAGAGCACCTTGTAGTTGGACGGGATGCCGGCCAGCTCGCGACAGTTGGCTTCGGCTTCCGCGTTCACGGCCTCGTAGATCTTGCCCCGATGGCTGTGCTCGGCGATGCCGATGCCGCTCCCCTGGATGCTCCAGAGGTCTTCCTGGGCCTGGCGGAGGACCGGCTCGGGCAGCGCGGCCGGACCGGCGCTGAAATTCCAGATCCGGCCCGGCGTGGGCTCAGTCGATGGGCCGGACTTCGGCGCTGAGGATGTGCGGGTTGCCATTGCGAATCTCCTGCATGGCGCCGGCCTCGGGCTGGGCGGATAAATGGATCCGCGCCAGGGTGGCCTGCGCACCGTGGTAGATGACGTTCTCCACTTCTTCGACGTTGATGCCGGTTCGGCTCAGCACGTTGAAGACGTGGGCGAGCACACCGGGACGATTCTGGTGCCGGACGGAGAGTACGTGCGTCGCCGAGCTCTTGGCCAGCCGGTTGACGCAATTCGGGACACCACCGGTCGCCTGGAATTCCTGGACGATCCGGAGCGTCTCGTGCGCGATGGCGACCTGGGCCTGGTCGGTCGAGGCACCTACGTGATGGGTGCCGAACACGCCGGGCAGCTCGGCGATCGCGGGCTTGAACTCGCCGGTGTTGCCGCCCGGCTCGTCGGCGTACACGTCCGCGCCGACCCGAATACCCTTCTCGCGAATCGCCTCCGCCAGCGCGGCCTCGTCCACGACGGAGCCGCGGGCGGTGTTGATGAGGTACGCGCCGGGGCGCATCGCGGCGAGGAACTCGCGGTTCACCAGGTGTTTGGTCTCTCCCGTCGCCGCGACGTTGATGCTCACGATGTCGCTCTGCCGCGCCACCTCGAGCGGGGTCTGGCAGTAGCCGATCGCCAGCCGGGTCGCTTCCTCGGTGGTAAGCTGGCGCGACCAGGCCACGACCCGCATCCCGAACGACTGGGCCCGCTTCGCGATCTCGCGCCCGATCTGTCCCAGGCCCACGATGCCAAGCGTCCGCCCATGCAGGCCGCGTCCCTTGGCGTACTCGCCCTTGTTCCAGACGCCGCGACGGAGATCGGCGGTCTGGTCCGGAATCCGGCGGTCGCAGGCGAGGATGAGGCCCAACAC
>DATEOL010000414.1:0-4501 GCA_035274025.1 Gemmatimonadales bacterium
TTGCTGGTGACGAACTCCCAGGCGAACGCGATCGCGTCCTCCTTGAAATACTCGCCAAAGGAAAAATTCCCCAGCATCTCGAAGAAGGTGTGGTGCCTCCGGGTGAGGCCCACCTGTTCGAGGTCGTTGTGCTTTCCGCCGGCGCGGACACACTTCTGCGAGGTAACGGCGCGACTGTAGTCCCGGTGCTCCTGGCCCAGGAAGACGCGCTTGAACTGGACCATGCCGGCGTTGGTGAACAGCAGGGTCGGGTCGTCGGCAGGGACCAGGGACGACGAAGGCACCTCACGGTGCCCTCGAGCGACGAAATAGTCGAGGAAGAGACGGCGTAGTTGGGATGACTGCATCCTTCAAATATAGACTGGCTCAACAGCTCGGGCCCCAAGGCCCCCAAGGCCCCAAAGCCCCGACAGCAGGGACTGATAGAGCTTTCGGGGCGTTGGGGCTTTGTGGCATTGGGGCTAGGGTTGAAGCGCCTCCCTTACTACTCGGCGCACATCCGGGCCAGCGTAGCCCCGCCGGGCAAGGAACGCGACTACCCGGCGAAAACGGACCTGCCTTTCGAGACCGCCCAGCTGCGCGGCCCGCTTTCTCGCGAGCGACCGGACGACGCCGGGATCGGCGGTCTCGGCTTCCTCGCTGAGCACCCGATCGATGATTGCCGACGCCACGCCCATCACGGCAAGCTCGCGACGGAGCCGCATCGGCCCCCGGCCCCGCGCCGTGCGGGTCTGGACGTAGTGACGGGTATAGGTCTCGTCATTGACCAGTCCCGACGTCTCGGCCCGGGCGACCGCCTGGTCCGCCGCGTCGGGAGGATGACCGCGCATGACCAGTCGCCGGGCCAGGTCCCGGCGCGAGAATGGCCGCCGCGCGAGGAAGGTCAGCGCCGAGCGGAACGCCGCCTCCCCATCGGCCGACTTGCAGAGCTCCTGGTATGTCTTCGTTTCCAGGACCGCGCCCACCGCGACACCCAGCCGTTCGAGCGCGGTGGAAGGGACGGTGAGCAGCGCCTTCCCTCCCACCTCGATCCGCACCGTGCCCGGATGCCGCGCATCGGGCACGATACCGCTCACCCGGGTGCCCGCGGGGAGCTCAGTCACCGGCGCCGTCTTCGGCGACCGCACCCGTGAGCGGACGAACACCGAGCAACTCCTTCACTTTTTCCTCCACCTCGGCCTGCAGCTGCGGATTGTCACGCAGGAAGAGCTTGGCATTCTCGCGGCCCTGGCCGATCCGCTGATCGCCGTAGGAGTACCAGGCGCCCGACTTCTGGATGATGTTCCCCTCGGAGGCGAGGTCGACCAGCAGCGAAGTGTGGCTGATGCCCTCGTCGAAGAGCACGTCGAATTCGGCCTGCTTGAAGGGCGGCGCCACCTTGTTCTTGACGACCTTCACGCGGACCCGGCTGCCGATGATCGCCTCGCGCTCCTTGACCGGTCCGATGCGGCGGATGTCCATGCGAAGCGAGGCGTAGAACTTGAGCGCCTTGCCGCCCGTGGTGGTCTCGGGATTGCCGAACATCACGCCGATCTTCTCGCGGAGCTGGTTGATGAAGACCACGGCGCTGTTGGACCGGTTGATCGCGCCGGCGAGCTTCCGGAGCGCCTGGCTCATGAGCCGGGCCTGGAGGCCGACGTGGCTGTCGCCCATCTCGCCCTCGATCTCGGCCTTGGGCACGAGTGCCGCGACCGAGTCGATGACGACGAGATCCACCGCCCCGGAGCGCACCAGGATCTCGACGATCTCGAGGCCCTGCTCGCCGGTATCGGGCTGCGAGACCAGGAGGTCCTCGACGTTGACGCCGAGCTTCCGGGCGTAGTCGACATCGAGCGCATGCTCGGCATCGACGTAGGCCGCGACGCCACCGTTCTTCTGCACGTTGGCCACGAGGTGGAGACAGAGGGTGGTCTTGCCGGAGGACTCGGGGCCGTAGATCTCGGTGATCCGGCCGCGGGGCACGCCGCCGATGCCGGTAGCGGCGTCGAGGTTGATGGCGCCGGTCGGGATGGCCGCGATCTTTTCGCGGGTCTCAGACCCCATCCGCATGATGGAGCCCTTGCCCAGCTGCTTTTCGATCTGGGAGATGGCCAGGGTCAGTGCCTTGCGCCGTTCCGCCTCGACCCGTTCTTCCGATGCCGCCATGGGAAAGTCCTCAGAGTTGTATTGTTGTGACTTGAAATGCGCCACATGAGTACTTAATTCAAGCTAATACCGAATAATGTCCGAAAGCAATGACTTATTTTCGGTCATTTTGTTACGGCCGCCATGCATCAGCCAAGTGCTGGATCTTCGGCCCCGAACTCTCTGGGCGGACCGTGACCACATCGAACCGATACCGGTCGCCTGGCTGGCCGTGGCGGGCCACCCAGACAGCGGCAGCCCAGGCAATAGCCTTTCGTTTCTTCCACCCCACCGACTCGACCCCGGAGCCGAACTCCCCTGAGCTCCGGGTCTTCACCTCGACGAACGCGACCAGGCTGCCCTTGCGGATGATCAGGTCGATGTCGTGTCGCCCCGCCCGGAACCGGTGGCCCTCGACGTTCCAGCCCAGCGACACGAGATGCTCGAGGACGTCCTGCTCGCCGCGCACGCCAAGCACGTGACGGGGATCGGTCCATTCGCTGACCGGGATGCGAGAGGGGGCGCGGCTCACGGAAACAATCTGCGAAAGGGGAGGTCGCGGATTGTCATCAGAATTGTTCGGACGTGGGATGGAAAACGGCGGAGGCGGCGCCGGGCTCTGCCGGCGCCTACGCCAGCATCGCCCTCGCAGCTTCGATTGCGTCCTGTGTGCCTGCCACCGCGACAACGTCTCCCGCTGCCAGCATTTCCCTCGCCTCCGGTGCGATAATCGCCTGCTCTCCTCTCGCAATCGCAAGCACCGTCGCACCGGTACGGCCGCGAAGGTTGAGCGAAGAAAGCGAGCGCCCGACCGAAGGGCTGGTGGCGGACAATCGAATCGCGATCGGCGCTCCGAGGCCCGCGATCACCTGCGGAAGTTCCGTGATTGGTCTGGCTGCCTCCTCCGGCGCCGAGCGCATCGCCGAGGCGATCGCGGCCGCCACCGCCTCGGACCCCGCTCGCACATGTCCCTCGAGCTCGTCCGCGGTCCGCCAGATCGCGATGCCCAGCGCCAGCAGCACGGCGACCAGCACGATCGGCCCGTAGTACCCGGGCAGGAACGGCTGCGTGACCGCCAGCACGAATACGCCTGCCGCGAGTGCCACACTCAGCTCCACGAACAGGAACAGCACCTGTCTCGGCGCCCGGTCGAAATCGACGCCCTTTCGGGGCCGCGGCAGGGCCGAGACCGCGAGTGTCCGACCCAGCCGACGAGCCAGCCGCCCGATCCCGAGCAACAGCGGAACCGAGAGCACCGCGGCAATCGCAACCACCATCGGCCGGGCGGCCTCGAATCGCGCAACCGCCATCGGCATGGCCAGCGCCGCACCAATGATCACCGCCGCAAGAAGCACCACATCGAGCACCAGGAGCCGGGTCATCCGCCGCACCGGGGTCGTGCGGCGGGTGGGACCCGCGGCGCGAATCCGCTCCAGCCACGAGCCGTACAGCGCCGCCGTGGTCTGCAACCGGTGCGGCAGCTTCCGGTCGACCCACGCCGCGAACGGATCGGCGAACCGGATCAACCACGGCGTGAGCAGGGTCGTGATCGCCGACACCGCGACCGCGATCACGTACAGGAACTCCCCGGTCGCGCCAAGCGTCAGGCCGAGTCCCGCGATGATGAAGGAGAATTCACCGATCTGCGCCAGGCTCATCCCCGACTGGATCGACGTCCTGATGCCGTTGCCGGTGAGGAATGCGCCGAGTGCCACGCTGACAACCTTGCCGACGACGACCACCACCGTGAGCACGACCACCGCGAGCCAGTGCCGCGCCACCAGTGCCGGATCGATGAGCAACCCGACCGACACGAAGAAGATGGCGAGGAACATGTCGCGGATCGGAAGGATCAGATGCTCGATCTCCTCACCCAGTCCGGACTCCGATACCAGCGAGCCCGCGAGGAACGCTCCCAGCGCCACCGAATAGCCGAACTCCGCCGCCAGGAAGGCGATGGTGAAGCAGACACCCATGCTCGCGACGAGCATGGTCTCCATCCGGTCGAGCCGCTTCACGAACGTGATGAAGCGCGGCACCACCACAAGTCCAAGGCCCGCTAACACCGCGAGGAAGAGCCCCAGCTTGCCGAGCGTGGGCAGGAGCGTCGCGGCGCCGGTGCCCGCGCCCGTCGCGACGGCCGTGAGCAGCGCCATGAACACGATGGCGATGAGGTCTTCCATGAGGAGGATCCCCACCACCAGCTCGCGCAGCCGTCCGCCAATCTTCTGCTCCTCGAACGCTTTCGCGATGATGGTCGTGCTCGATATCGCCACCACCGCCCCGGCGAACACGCTCTCCATGACGGTCCAGCCGAAGAGACGGCCGACAAGAAACCCGAGCCAGGCCATGATGCCGGACTGAATGACGGCCGTCA
>DATEOL010000415.1:0-7264 GCA_035274025.1 Gemmatimonadales bacterium
TACGTCTTACGTCTCACGTCTTACGTCTCACGTCTTACGTCTCACGTCTTACGTCTCACGTCTCACGGCTCACGGCTCACGGCTCACGGCTTTCCGCTTACGTCTCACGGCTTACGGCTTACGTCTCACGGCTCACGGCTCAGTTCAGAAATCCAGGTTCCTCGTCAGGATGTTCCAATGCAGGATGAACCAGCTGAATCCCACCATCGCAAAGGCGAGGCCCGCGTACTTGAGCTTGCTGTAGCCATTGCTGCCGCGGAACAGTGAGACGAAGAACGCCAGCACGCACGCGGCGCCACCCAGTACTGACAGGACGCCGAGAAGCTGGAAGCCACGCAGGTAGATGTCGATGCTCGAGTTGCGCCCGCCCTTCCCGAGCGTCGCCCCGAAGAAGTACGCGAATCCGATCACCAGCGCGAAGGCGACCAGGACCGCGATCCGGGTGAGGCCGCGGAAGCGCGGAGAGAGCCCGTCATCCGGCAGCGGCTTGTTGTATCGCCGGCGAACGATGGCCGCGACTGGCCAGAGCAGGAGGGTCGCCGCCATGATCGTGAAACAGGTGCCGATGAACCAGTAGTTGAACTTCACGCTGTCGAGCCGCCCCACCTTGTGGAGCTCGTGCCCGCCCAGGAATCCCGCCCGGGTGACTTCTCCCGTCGTGCTGTCGGTCAGGAAGCCGAGCCGCATGTTCCCGCCCTCGTTCCGGTACACCATCGGCTCGATCAGGTACCAGCGCATCGGCTGCCCGTTCTCGCCGGTCAGCAGGGGGACCTGGATGGTGCCGTCCTTGTTCGCCACGACCTCGATCGGGAGGGTAAGTCCCGCGACCTTGAAGAGGGTCGTCTCGCCGCGCCGCGACAGCTGGTACGGGCCGACGACCTTCTTCGACTGCTCGGCGGCGTTGGCGAGCGCCGGTTCGAGCGGTGTCTTGCGCGGGAAGTAGCGGTGCATGAACGCGTCGATGACGGTCTCGCGGATCCCGAAGAGCCCGCCCCCCTTGCCGGCGCTGTTCACCGAGATGAAGAAGCCAACCCCCTCGTCGAGGAGCATCGTCATGTGGCTGTGGAAGTTCGACAGGTCGCCGCCGTGCCCGATCATCCGGTAGCCGTCCCGCGATTCCTCGAAGAACCCGACCGCCATGCCCGGCACGGCGGGGTGGGTCCGGAACTGCGTCGTCGACATGTAGCGTGAAGTCGATTCGGCGAGAATCCGCACGCTGTCGAACCGGCCGAGCTGCAGGTGCATGATCATGTAGCGGGCCATGTCCATGCCGGTCGACGACATGTTGCCCGACGGCTCGCCCTGGATCACCTCGAACTTCCGGGCCGAATCATCGCTCGCGAGGGTGTACTCGTTCGACACCAGCCGCATGATCTCCGGTGGCAGCGGCTCGGCGAACGACGAGTGGTTCATGCCGAGCGGCGCCGTGATGTGCTGTCTGATGTATTCCTCGAACGGCATGCCGGAGACCCGTTCGACGATGTAGCCGGCCAGGTCGGCGCCGTAGTTCGAGTACGCGGTGACGGTTCCGGGGTGATAGATCTGGTGCGGCGTCGCCTCCTTCATGAGGAGGCCGAGCTCGACCGACGTCTCGCCCGGAGCCGGCGTCAGCTCCTTGGCCGATTCCTCGAATCCCGCGGTGTGGGTGAGCAGGTGCCGGAGCGTGATCGGCTCGGGGAACTTCTTGGGCAGCGGGAAGTCGAGGTACTGCTGGATATCGGCGTCCAGGTTGAGCTTTCCCTGCTCGACGAGCTGCATGACCGCGGTCGCGTTGAACGTCTTGGAGATCGACGCGATCCGGAAGACAGTACTGTCCGGGAACACCGGCACGCGCCTGGCGATGTCGGACCAGCCGTAGCCCTTGGAGAGCAGGAGCTGGCCGTCTTTCACCACGGTCACGACCGCGCCGGCGATGTCTCCGTGCTGGAGCTCGTTGGGGATGAGGGCGTCGAGGAAGGTCTCGAGGTCGTCGCGGGTGAGGGGCTTTCCCGCCGACTGGGCCGACAGCCCGGCCGGCATGAGCAACGTTGCCGCGAGGAGATAGCGGAACACGGTGGTGATCTCGTTGAGGGGTTGGGGGAATTGTATGCACTACAAAGGCAAAATGCAGATTGCGGATCTGAGAAGTAGAAGTACCCTACTTTTACTTCGCTGATTTCCGATTTGAAATTTGCCATTGGTGTTTTCAAGGAGCTTCAATGCGCGCCAGGATTTTCCTCGGGCTGCTGTCTTTCCCAACCGTTACGATGTCGCAGGTAATGCCAACGGATGATCCGATAATCAAGAAGATCTGGGACGAAGGCATGCAGCGCTCCCAGGCCATGTCCCTGATCCAGGTCCTGAGCGACTCGATCGGCCCGCGCCTCACCGGCACGCCGGGCATCAGGCGCGGCAACGACTGGCTGGTCGCGACTTACCAGAAATGGGGCGTTACCGCGCGGAACGAGCAGTACGGGACGTGGATCGGCTGGCGTCGCGGCACAACGCACATCGACCTGGTGCAGCCCCGGGTTCGCTCGCTCGAGGGTACCATGCTGGCGTGGAGCGGCGGAACCGGCGGCAAGCCGGTCGACGCGCCGACCGTCATCCTGCCCGACCTGGCCGATTCCAGCGCCTTCAACTCGTGGCTGCCGAGCGTGAAGGGGAAATACGTGCTGGTCTCCTTTCCGCAGCCGACCTGCCGGCCCGACTCGAGCTTCAAGCAATTCGCCACGGCCGAGACCTTCACCGCCATGCAGGAGGACCGGAAGCTCGCCAGAGAGGCGTGGGCCCAGCGGCTCACCCGTACCGGGCAGTCGAATCGCGTGCTGGCGCTCCGGCTCGAGGCCGCCGGCGCGAGGGGCGTGGTGCAGAGCAACTGGTCCAACGGGTGGGGCGTCAACAAGATCTTCAACGCGCGCACCCGCACCATTCCCACGGTCGACCTGAGCTGCGAGGACTACGGCCTGGTCTATCGCCTCACCGATCGCAACCAGAATCCGGTGCTCCGGATCACCGCGGACGCGGAATTCACCGGTGACGACACGCCGGTCTTCAATACCATCGCGGAGATCAAGGGCTCCCAGAAGCCGAACGAATACGTGATGCTGAGTGCCCACTTCGACTCGTGGGACGGGGCGAGCGGATCGACCGATAACGGCACCGGCACGGTGACGATGCTCGAGGCGCTACGTCTCCTCCAGCTCGCCTATCCCAACCCGAAGCGGACGATCCTGGTCGGACACTGGAGCGGCGAGGAGCAGGGACTCAACGGATCGCGCGCCTTCAGCGAGGACCATCCCGAAGTGGTGAACGGGCTGCAGGCGCTCTTCAACCAGGACAACGGTACCGGCCGGATCCAGAACTTCAGCGCGTCCGGTCTCCTGAACGTCGGTGAATATCTCGCGAAGTGGATGTCCCGCATCCCGACCGAGGTCACCCGCAACATCACGCTCAGCGTTCCGGGTCAGCCCGCGGGCGGCGGATCGGACAACGCATCCTTCATCTGCTACAGCGCACCGGGCCTCGGACTGGGCTCGCTCAACTGGGAGTACGGGACCTACACGTGGCACACCAACCGCGATACTTACGACAAGGTCGTGGCGGACGAGATCAAGAACAACGCGGTCCTGGTCGCGATGCTGGCGTACCAGGCGTCGGAGGAGGGTGACAAGCTCCCGCGCGAGCGGAGGGTGATGCCGATGAATCCCCAGGAGCCCAATCAGCAGTCCAGGTGGCCGGCCTGTGTGAAGGCGGTGCGGAAGATCGGGGACTGGCAGCGGTAACTGCGACGGGCGGACGGGCGGACGGGAGGACGGGCGGTTCCCACCAGCGGACATTGGGGTCCCAATTCTGGGACCCACGTCCCCCTGCCAACGTTCCAACCCGTTGCCAGCATCTACCTTAAGGAAAGCGGCCAACGGCACGGAATTCGACTAAGGGGATGGGCATGATACTGTCCGTCCGCCCGTCGGCCCGTCCGCCCGTCTAGTTATGGATATCAAGCGCGAAGCTCCCAAGTCCAAGAAGAAGTACATCTTCGCCGGTGCGGGCATCGCCGCCGTCGTCGCCGTGACGGCGCTGCTGGCCCAGCTCAAGCCGGCCGCTCCCTCGGTTGATGTCGGGACCCTGCTGATCGACTCCGTGGTGCGCGGGCCCCTGGTGCGCGAAGTTCGCGGCCCCGGCAGCCTGACCCCGGAGGTCCTGCAGTACATCACCGCGGTGACCGCGGGCCGGGTCGAGAAGCGGCATCTGCGTCCGCCGGCGCAGGTTACGTCGGAGAGCGTGATTCTCGAGCTCACCAATCCGGACGTCGAGATCCAGGTCCTCAACGCCGACCGCCAGCTGGCGGACGCGGAGGCGGCGCTGGTTTCCCTCAAGACCAACCTGCGGGCCAGTCACCTCAACCAGGCCAGCCTGGTGGAGGACGTGAAGCAGCAGTACCTCGATGCCAAGCGGCGCGCCGAAGCGGGCGCCGAGCTGCTCCGGAAGGGACTGATCATCCCGCTGGACCAGCAACAGGCGTCGGATCGAGCCAAGGCGCTGGAACAGCGGGTTGCCTTTGAGGAACAGAGACTCCAGCTGCTCAAGGACACCATCGACGAGCAGATCAAGGCCCAGGAGTCGCAGGTCACCCGGCTTCGGTCCATCTCCGAGTTCCAGCACCAGCTCAAGGCCTCGATGGTCGTCCGGGCCGGCACCGCCGGAATCCTGCAGGAAGTGCCGCTCGAAATCGGGCAGTACGCCCAGCCCGGCGCGCTCCTCGCCCGGGTGATCCCGACCCCGATCCGCCTCAAGGCGGTGCTGCGCATCCCTGAAACGCAGGCCCGTGACCTGGCCACCGGCCAGGTGGCTACGATCGACACTCGCAACGGTTTCGTCCCGGGACACGTCGTAAGAGTTGATCCCGCGGTGACCAACGGAACCGTGACGGTGGATGTGGCCCTGGATTCAGTGCCCCCGGCCGGTGCCCGCGCCGACCTGAGCGTGGACGGCATGATCGAGCTCGAGCGGATGCCGGATGTGCTGCACGTGGGTCGCCCGGCCTATGCCCAGGAGCGGAGCACGATCACCCTGTTCAAGCTGACGCCGGACGGCAGCGAGGCCTTCCGGGTCCAGGTGAAGGTGGGCCGGCTCTCGGTGCGGGACGTCGAGATTCTCGAGGGGCTGGATCCCGGCGACCGCGTGATCCTGAGCGACATGTCGCGCTGGGAAAACGTTGAGCGCGTACGACTCAAATAACAGAAGCTGCTAGCAGCTAGCAGCTAGCAGCTGGTAGCTAGAAGCTTTTACAACGACGGACCCCAACGGAGACACCCCATGTCCGAACCCAACAACGCCCTGCTCGTGCTCGAAGGCATTACCAAGGTCTACTACACCGACGAGCTCGAAACCCACGCGCTTTCCGACGTGCACCTCAAGCTGGGCCAGGGTGAGTTCGTTGCCGTCTCGGGTCCGTCGGGCTGCGGCAAGACCACGCTGCTCTCGATCCTGGGCCTGCTCGACACCCCGACCTCAGGCACCTACACTCTCGCCAACGAAGCGGTGGCAGGCCTCAACGCCGCCGAGCGGGCGCGGGTCCGGAACCGCCAGATCGGATTCATCTTCCAGGCGTTCAACCTGATCGGCGACCTCACGGTGTACGAGAACGTCGAGCTGCCGCTCACCTACCGCGGCATGCCCTCGGCGGAGCGCCAGAAGCGGGTGCAGGCCGCGCTGGAGCGGGTCGAGATGGCCCACCGGATGAAGCACTATCCGTCGCAGCTTTCCGGCGGTCAGCAGCAGCGCGTTGCCGTGGCCCGCGCCGTCGCCGGTGATCCCGCGATCCTCCTCGCCGACGAGCCCACCGGTAACCTGGACTCGCACAACGGTGAGCAGGTCATGGACCTCCTCCGCGAGCTGCATCGCGGTGGTGCCACCATCTGCATGGTCACCCACGATCCGCGATACGCCCGTTACGCCGACCGCGAGGTCCGGCTCTTCGACGGTCGCGTGGTGTCGGAGAATGCCCATGCGGAGGCCGCGGCGGTTTGAGTCTACGGTCGACCGTCGACCGTACCAACTGGGGGCCTCATGACGTTCCTCCATGATCTTCGCTACGCACTCCGGGGGCTCAGTCGCGCCCCCGGTTTTGCTTTGGTCGTCATCCTCACGCTTGCGCTCGCGATCGGCGCCAACACCACCGTCTTCACCTGGATGGACGGGTTTGTGCTGCGGCCGTTCCCGGCGGTCAAGGAGTCCGATCGCCTGGTCTGGGTCAACACCCGCGCCCCTGACGGCGACGAGTGGTCGGTGGCCTACCCGACGCTCAGGGACTGGGACCGCGCCGCGAAGTCCGCGGAGGGAATTGCCGGGTACGACATGGCCCAGGTCGCCCTTCGGGTGGACGGATCCAGCGAGCGCGCCTGGAGCCTCCTGGCGACCGGCAACTATTTCACCTTGCTCGGTCTCCAGCCCGCGATGGGAAGGTTCTTCACGCCCGAGGATGAGCAGGCGGCCTCCCAGGTCGTCGTGCTGGGAAATACCTACTGGACCCGCCGTTTCAACGCCGACCCCTCGGTCATCGGCAAGACGGTCACGCTCAACGGCAACGGCTTCACGGTCATCGGCGTGTTGCCGCCCCGCTTCGGCGGCCTCAACGTCGGGCTGGTCTTCGATATCTACGTCCCCTTCACGGTCCAGCCGCTGCTCACCCCCGGGAACCAGATCAACGACCGGGGCTGGCAGTCGATGGAAGCCTTCGCGCGGCTCAAGCCCGGCGTGACGTTCGCGCAGGCCAAGGCGGACCTCGATCGCGTGGGGACCCAGGTCGCGCGGGAGCACAACCGCGAGGGCGAGTCGATCCTGGTGACGCACATGTACGAGCGCGGCGCCGCGATGATCATGCTGCCCGTGCTCGGCGCGCTCCTCGGCGTCACCGCCCTGGTGCTCCTCATCGCCTGCGCGAACATCGCGAATGTGCTGCTGGCTCGGGCCGGCGCGCGCAGCAAGGAGGTCGCGATCCGGCTTGCGCTCGGTGCGCGCCGCACCACGGTGGTGCGACAGCTGCTCGCCGAGAGCGCGATCCTGGCGGCCGCGGGGTGCGCCGCGGGCCTGCTGCTCGCCTGGGTCGGGCGGAACGGTCTCATGGCCTTCGTTCCCCCGGCGCCATACCCGATCGAGATGAACGGCCGGCTCGACCTGGGGATCGTCGGTTTCGCCGTCGCGATCACCATCCTGACCACGGTGCTGTTCGGGCTGGTCCCCGCGCTCCGCGCGTCGCGGCCCGACCTCGTGCCGGTGCTCA
>DATEOL010000416.1:0-11522 GCA_035274025.1 Gemmatimonadales bacterium
CTTACTGCTCACTGCTCACTGCTCACTGCTCACTGCTTACTGAATTCCGAGGCGATCCGCTGGAAGTCGGCCACTACCCTGTTCCAGTTGTAATGTTCGACGACAGCCCGCCTCCCCTGCTCTCCGAGGCGCGCCGCACGACTGGGATCCGCCAGCAGCCCGGCGATCGCCGCGCCCACGGCGCGGGGATTCTCCGAATCGACCAGGACTCCGGTCTCGCCGTCGCGCACCGCATCGGGGATCCCGCCGCTTCGGCCGGCCACCACCGCGAGCCCGGACGAGGAGGCCTCCAGCAGCGCGATCCCGAAGCCTTCCACGTCGATTCCCGCCTGCCGCGACACGCCAACGTAGAGATCGGCCACATTGTAGAGCGCCGGCAGGTCGGCGTCGTGCACGCTGGTGAGGAAGCGGACCCGGTCCCCGAGGCCGAGGCCAGCGGCGAGCGCCTCGAGCGCCTGCTGGTGGTCACCCCGGCCGACGACAGCGTAGCGGAGGTCGGGGTGCTCGTTCGCGAGGCCGGCAAGCGCATGCAGCGTGACATCCACTCCTTTGTGCGGCACCAGCCGCGCGACGGTGAGAATCCACCGGCCACCATCGAGCCCGTAGCGGCGGCGGACTTCGGGATCCGGCGCGGCCGGCCTGAATTGCGCGGGATCGGTGCCGAGCGGGACGATCCGGACCCGGCCTTCGTAGTCGTCCAGGCCAAGCTCGCCAAGCACCGCGTGGCAGAGATCGCGAGTCCACCGGCTGTTCGCGACGATCACGGCCGCGGACGCGAGCAGCGATTTCGCGGTGCTCCGCTTGACGCGCGACTGGTGGATCTTGTGCTGGAGGCCGAGCAGGTCACCCCCATGCACGAGGATGCCGTAGGGAACGCCGAGCCGCTCGTTCAGCCATTTGGCGGGATAGGTCGCGGGCCTGAGCTGTCCGCACCAGACGAACCCGGGATGCCGCTCGCGCGCGAGCGTGGTGACACGGCGGGACCAGAAGAGCAGCCCACGCAGGGTGCGGAGCCGGCGGGCGGGGATGGAGATCCGGTCGATCGGATTGGGAAGCGCTTCATCGGTGAGGACGCTGCCGGGCATCGCGCCGGTCGAAACCAGCAGCGAGCCGGGAGGAAAATGACGGGTCAGCTCACCCATGAGGCGCGCGATGCCGCCGCCCATGGGCGGGAAATCGAACGTCAGCAGAAATGATTCGGGCACCATTGAAGCTACGTCACTTCGGCGGTTGCGACGGTTGGGGCGGGTCACGAACATCAACCGCCTTCACCGCCTCAACCGCCATCGCCCACAGATGGGCGTATTTCATGAAGGCGGTTTGGGCGCCGAGCATCGAGGTGACCAGCCCGAATTTCCCATCCAGGATCGAGAGTCCGAGGAAGTAGGCCTTGATGAACCGCCAGAGCGGGCGGAAGGCGAGGTCGAAGACCGTCGCGCGCCTCCCCTCGCTCCAGAGCTGTTCGGCGCCCCAGCGCGCATAGCGATCCATCTTCGCCATGTGATGGGTGAGGTCGCGGTACGGATCGTGGTCGATTTCGCCAGCCAAGGTGCCGGCATCCGCGACGGGCTCCAGCTTCTCGTGCACCGGCGTGTCGATGAACCGGTGCTCGCGGCGATACAGCCGCACGATCCAGTCGCGGCCCCAGCTGCCGCGCCGCTGCTCGCGACCGAGATAGAGATTGCGCCGTCGCACCTCATAGGCGGAGGCGGTCACGGCGGTGAGGAGGCGGGGCAGCTCATCCCGCAGCAGAGTCGAGACCCGCTCGTCGCTGTCGAGGGCCAGGATCCACTCGTGGCGGGCTGCATCCGCGCCCGCGTTTCTGGCTCCGGCGATGGTGAGGCCCCGGGCGTCGATCACCTTCGCGCCGGCCGCGCGCGCCCGTTCCGCGGTGTCGTCGGTGGATCCATTGTCGGCGACAATGATCTCCTCGGCCCAGTCGTTGGCCTGGATGAATTCGGCGATCCGCTCCGCTTCGTCGCGCGCGGGGACCACGATCGTGAGCGGGACTTTCATCGGGCCAGGGACTCGATCAGTCGCACGTACCCCTTCTCCATCGTGTCGAGCGGGAATTCGCGGGAGATTCGTTCACGCGCCGCGAGGCCCATTCGGGTCCGCCTCTCGCGGTCCGCGAGCAGCCCCTCCATCGCGCTGGCGAGCCCCGTCGCATCGCCTTCGGCGACGAGGATGCCGGCATGGCCGTCCCGTCCGACCAGCTCGGGAGTCGCCCCGGAGTCGACGGCGACGAGGGCCCGTCCCACCAGCATCGCCTCCGCCACGATGTTGGGGAAGAGCTCCCCTGGCGTCGGATGGAGAACGACGTCCGCGGCGTTCAGGGCGCCGAACCATTCCGCCTGGTCCAGCTGGCCGGTGAACCGGACCCTCAAGCCGGCTCGATCCGCCAGCGTCGAGATCGCCGCGGCGTCGTCGCCCGCGCCGCAAATCACATATTCCACTTCACGGCCTGCCCGGACGATCCGCATCGCGTCAATGGCGAGGGCGTATCCCTTGTCGAGAAAAAGCGCCGCACCACTGAGGACCACGGCGGCATCGGCAGCCATGCCATGTCGGCTCCGGAAGTCAGCAGCCGCAGCGGCGTCAGGCCGGTGCCGTCCCGCATCGTAGCCGTTGGCGATCACTTCGTTCGGCCACGATCCGAGCCAGGGCGATGTCCGGAGGGCGCGCGCGCGCGCGTACTCGCTCTGGAAGGTGATCATGCCCACGCGGCGAAAGAGGAATCGGCTGAACGGGTGTCCTTCGAGCGTCCGGCGCGACAGGTTGTAGCGAAAGACCAGCGGCAGCGGACGCAGCAGGGTGGCGAGGGCCGCGACCCGGAAGTCGCGCTCCATGTCCGCGAGGACCACCTGAGTCCCTTCGCTTCGGAGTACGCGAGCCACCGCACGAATCTCCCTCCACCCGGTCCGGGCGAGGGGAACCTGTCGCACCCTCGCTCCGCCGGACTCGAACCTCGAGCGGACTGCGTCGGGTCCGGCGAGGATGACGGCCCGGTGTCCCGCCCGTTCGAGTCCCGCGGCGATCTTGGCCAGGCTGGTCCCCGAACCGCGCCATGCGGGAGCGGACGTGAGCAGGGCTGCCGAGAGCGGCACCAACTCAGACAAGCCGATAATTGCGGAACTCGAAGACGCGAGCGCCGGTCAGCCGTTCGATCGCGTCGGACGCGTAGAAGCGGAGGTGCTTCCACTCGAAGACCGGTGGGGAGACCGTCCGGTCGGCATCGTGGCGGTGGGCCTCGACCCAATCCCGGGCGGCGACCGGGTGCGCACCAGTGAACGGCTGCAGCCCGGGAAACCAGCGGAGCAGCGGCTCGGCGGCGCCGGGCTCATGCACCTTCGCATAGAGCTTCCGGTCCTCTTTCTTGCGGCCGCGCAACGCGGAGGCGCTTCGAGCCCACCCGTAGTGGAACATCTCGGCCGCGGTCAGACGGGCGCGGATCCGGCGGTGCTCCGCACCGACACGAAACCCCTGGGCATCGCGGAAGGGATGGATCCCCAGCGCGGGGGCGAGGCGCACCACCCGTACTTCGCGACGGTACCAGCGCCGATTGACCGCTTCGGTGAAGGGATCGCCGAAGAAATGGCGATAGCGGACGAGCAACGCCTCGACCCGCGGGTCGGCATCGACGTCGGCGATCGCCTGGCGAAGGATGGGCACCCCGGATTCGTGCAGCACCTCATCGGCCTGCACGCACACACCCCACGCACCCCGGCAGGCACGCATCGCGCGCAACGTTTCGTCGGCGAGGAGTGTCTGCCGCTTGCTGAAGTTCCAGACTGTCTCGAGGATCCGGACCCTGGAATCGCCGATGGAGCGCACGAGCTCCAGGGTCCCATCGTCGGAGGCGCCGACGTTCACCACCACTTCGTCACAAAGTGGCAGGATCGAGCGGATGCTCTCCACCACCGGAAAGTCGAGCAGGACCGCGTTGCGCACGATGGTGAAGCCAGAGACCATTGACGATTGACAAGTGACAATTGACTATTGGGCGGCGCCCGCGATCCCCCCGGACGCCCCACGTTTCGCTGTCAATTTAGTCAATAGTCAACAGTCAATCGTCAATGAAGGTTGCCCTCGTTCATCACGCGCGGCTTCCAGTGCGCGGCTATGGCGGCACCGAACGGGTCGTCGTGTGGCTGGCGCGCGGCCTGCTCGAGCTGGGGCACGAGGTCACGCTCCTCTCGGCCCCGGGCAGCGCGGTGCCGGGCGTCAAGCAGGTGCCGATTCCGGCGAAGCAGGCGTCACGCGCCGGGTTCGACGCGCGTTCGTTCATCCCGAAGGGCATCGACGTGGTGCATGCGCACCAGGAGATCGCCGATCCCGGTGTCCCGTGGTGCTGGACGATGCACGGCAACGCGCGCGAGGGGCACATCCTTCCCCCGAACACGATCGGGCTCTCGGCAGATCACGCGCGACGTCACCGCCTCGCGTACTGGGTCCACAACGGCCTCGATCCCGACGAGCACGTCTTCCTCGGCAAGAAAAAAGACTTCGACCTCTTTCTCGGCCGGCTTCATTCCGTGAAGGGATGGCAGTGGGCAGTGGAAGCCGCGCGCCGCGCCGAGCGGAAGATGGTGATCGCGGGGGGATGGCGGCCGGTCGTAAGCCGCTGGGTGCGCTTCGCCGGGTCGGTCGAGGGACAGAAGAAGGCGGCGCTGCTCTCGGAAGCGCGGATTCTCTGGGCTCCGGCACAGTGGGACGAGCCGTTCGGCCTGACGTCCATCGAGGCACTGGCGAGCGGAACTCCAGTTCTTGGAACCAGGCGGGGCGCGTTACCGGAGATCGTGACCCCGGAGACCGGGGCGACGGGCGAGACCCTCGAGGAATTGCTCCAGCTGATCCCGGGGGTCGAGAAGTGCGACCCGGAGGCCTGCCGGGACCTGGTCCGGCGGAAATTCCACTACCGCGTCATGGCGGAACGCTACGCGGAGATCTACAAATCAGTCGGGTAAGGCGGATAAGGCGGATAAGGCGGATAGGCCATGCGCGACTATCCGGCTACCGGCTCGTCCGCCCCATCCGCCCCCTCCACCCCATCCGCCTGCACCGCCTCCAACCCAAGCAGGAGGCCCATCCGATGCATGTAGGTATGATCGGCAAGCACTCGCTGCCGTCCCGCCTGCGCGATCCGCTCTACCGCGGTCTGGTCCTGGAGCGCGTCCTCGACGATCCGCCGCAGGTGCAGGGCGTTCTCGAAGATGAGGATCTCGTCTTCCGGCCTGAACAACCGGTCCAAATCGCTGCGGCGGTCCACGACCTGGAGGACCCCGACCGACGCAAGCTCGAAGCAGCGCTGGTTGCATGACGCCTCGATGACGTCGCTGCCGTCGGCGGTGTGGTGGATGTTCACCGCGACCGATGCTCCGCCGTACGCCTGGACGAACTCCTCGGTCTTGAGCGTCTCGCCGCGACAGTAGTCGCGGAGTGAGGTCGACCGCCATCCGGGTCCCCAGAGCGCGAGGCCGAACTCCACGACATGCTGGAGCAGCGCCTCGCGACGGGGTGTCGCCGATCCCGCGAAGACGACGTTGGCCCGATACTGCTGCCCTCGCGCGCGCACCGGACGGTACACCGACGGATCAGCGGCAAGCGGAAGGAACTTCACCTCGCGATGGAGGATCGCCTCCATGCGGGTGACCACGTCGGTCCCCGAGACATACACCTCGTCGTAGGGCCAGGCCACGGCGGCGGCCTGGTCGACGGTGCGGAGATCATCGGGAAACCAGTTGGCCCAGCGCCCTCCGGCCGACCCCTTCAGGCTTTCCACCACCGACGGGTCGAGCTCGGGAACGCCGATCACCAGGACCAGGTCGGGACGGACCTCGGCGAGCGCGCGCTCGAGCCGCTGCCGGAGGTCCTTGGACCGGAACAGGCCGAGCGGTCCACGCCGCTCGACGACGTTGACAGTAGTGACGTCGCAGCCGAGCCGCTCGAGCGCGCGCCCGCGCTGGGCGCCGTGGGCAAACTTGCCATCGTCGATCGCCGCGACCAGGACTACCGAAGGGCGCGTCATGTCAGGGTCGCCTCCGCGAGGCCGAGGAACTGCAGGTCGTGCAGCCGGCGGTAGAGTCCGCCGGATGCCAGGAGGGCATCATGGGTCCCGCGCTCCACGATCCGCCCGCCATCCAGCACCAGAATCTGGTCGGCATGACGCACGGTCGCGAGTCGGTGGGCGATGACCAGCACGGTGCGGTCGCGCATGAGGCGATCGATGGCCTGCTGCACCAGTCGCTCCGACTCGGTGTCGAGGGCGCTCGTCGCTTCATCGAGGATGAGGATCGGTGCGTCACGCAGCAGCGCCCGGGCAATCGCGATCCGCTGGCGCTGGCCGCCCGAGAGCCTGGCCCCGCGCTCGCCCAGCATGGTGTCATAGCGCTCGGGAAGGCGGGTGACGAATTCTGCCGCGTTCGCCGCCTGGGCCGCATGCTCCACCTGCTCCCGGGTCGCCTGCGGCATGCCGTACGCGATGTTGGCGTGCACGGTGTCGTTGAGCAGGATGGTGTCCTGCCCCACCACGGCCATGAGCGACCGCACCGAGCCGCGCGTCAGGCTGGACAGCGGCACGCCATCGAGCAGGATCTGCCCGCTGGTCGGCTCCCAGAAACGGGGGAGCAGCTCGACGAGCGTGGTCTTGCCGCCCCCCGACGGTCCCACCAGCGCCACGACCTGCCCCTTCGGAACCTCGAAGGACACCTCGTCGAGGACGGTGTCGCCATGGGCTTCATAGCGGAAGGACACTCGATCGAACACGATGTCCCGCTCGAAACGCGCGACCCCTTCGCCGGGCCGGTCGACTTCCGTCGCCGGCAGGTCGAGCACCCGGTAGACCCGGTCGGCGCCGGCCGCGGCCTGGGCCCACTGGGTCGGGAACTGGGTGAGCGACTTGAGCGGGGACATCACCTTGAGCGCGGCGAGCAGGAACGCGATGATGGCCTCCGGACTCATGGGCGTCCCGACGATCGCCGGGACCGTCGCGGCCCAGATCACCAGCACCAGCACCAGCCCAGCGAAGATCTCGGTGACCGGGCTGGTGAGGGTCGCGTATCGCTGGGTCCGGATCACCCGCTTGCGATACCGGTCGGCCAGGTCGCCGAACTGCTTCGACTCGGCCGCGGCGGTATCCGACGCGCGGATGAGCTTCATCGCGGAGAGCCTCTCGGTCGCGATCGCGGTCATGTGCCCGCGCTCCTCGGCCCGCTGCGCGGAGTGCCGGCGCAACCGGCGGACCAGGAGCTGGACGCCGATGAGGAGGAGCGGCGCGGTGGCCACGGTGATCAGGGTCAGCCGCAGCGAGAGCGAGAGCAGGATCACCAGGGTCGTGAGGATGATCGCCGAATTCTGCAGGAGGGACGCGAGCGCGGCGGAGACCGCGGTCTTCACCTGGTCGGCGTCCGCGAGGATCACCGCGAGGAGCTGGCCGACGCGAGTCTGCTGGAAGAAGCCAAGGTCGACAATCAGCAGGCGATCAAAGAGCTGCCTCCGGAGGTCGCGGACGACGCTCTCCTGGATCCGGACGTTGGCCTGCGCGTGGGTATAGGAGAACAGGGCCTTGAGGATGAGCGCGGTCATCAGGATGACCATCAGCGTCCCGGCCGCGGCGCCGGTCGACTTCCCGGCGAGGAACGGCTGCAGGACCGTCTCGATCACTCCCTCGAGCCGGGTTCCCCCGCCGCCGAGCGTTCCCGCCGTCCCGAACATCAGCTTGAGGAACGGGATCAGGAGGACGATGGTGACGCCATCAAAAAGCGCCGCGAGCGTCGACGCCGCGAGCGCGAAGAGAAAGAGGCCGGAATAAGGGCGGAGCGTCGCGAGAAGGCGGCGATCAGTCACACTTCAAGTTAACGAACTGCTACCTTCCCACCGTGACCGCCCCCCATATCCTTGCCGTTCGATTTTCCTCGCTGGGGGACCTCGTGCTCACGACGCCGCTCTTCCGGGCGATCAAGCGCGCCCATCCGTCGGCGAGGATCACCATCCTCACCCGCTCCGAGTACGTCCCGCTCTTCGCCCACAACCCGCGAATCGCCCGGGTCATCGGCTGGGATGGTGAGACGTCCCTCCGCTCGATCACCCGCGAGCTGCGCCGCACCGAGTGGACCCACCGGCTCGACCTGCACGGAAGCCTGCGGTCGCACCTGGTGCGACGGCTCGTCGGCGGACGGTGGCACGGATACCCGAAGCGGAGGCTCGCGCGCGCGATCCAGGTCCGATTCAAGAAGGATGTCTATCGCGACCGGCGGCACGTGGTCGAGCGGTACTTCGATGCGGCGCAGGGACTCGGCGCAACGCCCGACAACCTTCCCCCGGAGGTCTTCGTCCAGATGGAGGGAGCATCGGCCGCGGACCGCTTCCTTCGGGAATCCGGGATCGCGGACCGGACACTCGTCGCGCTGGTGCCGGGCGCGGCCCACTTCACCAAGCGATGGCCGGAGCATCACTGGGTGGCGCTCACCGAGATGCTGGTCGCCAGGGGACTCGCCGTCCTGGTACTGGGCGGGAAGGCGGAAGTCGAGGTAGCGGACCGGCTCGTCGCAGTCGCCGGTCGTCGCGGTGCCAGCGCGGCCGGGAAATTCGACCTCGCCGGAACCGCCGCCCTGCTCAAGCGGGTGCGGGTCGCGATCGCCGGCGACACCGGCGTGATGCACCTCGCGACGGCCGTGCAGGCTCCCGTGGTGGCGCTCCTCGGCCCGACGGTGCGCGGGTTCGGATTCACTCCGTGGAACGGACGCTCGACGATCATCGAGCGCGACCTCGACTGTCGTCCCTGCAGCAAGATGGGCGGACCGGCATGTCCCCTCGGACATCACCACTGCCTGGAGTGGATCACCGCGGAGGACGTCGCGGAGGCGGTGCGGAGACTGCCGCAATGAGCCGGCACGAGAGCGCGACCCTGCTGCACGCGATCGCGACCTCGGAGCGCGGATCGCGGCGGGATGGAGCCTTCGCGACCTGGCTCCTGGTCCGGGTGGCCACCGATCTCGCGGATGAGCCGGAGTGGCCGGAACGCGCACACCGCCGGCGCATCCAGTCGCTCGAGCGCCGCCTCACGAGCCTCAGCCTCTCCCCCGCCTTGAGGCGCGCGCTTGGGTCCGCGCTCACCCAGCTCAGGGACGCGAAAGCCGAGAGCGTCGCGGGTACCCTGACTCCGCTGGTAGGTCCGGTGCGGGAGAGTGTCGGCGCCGAAGCGGCGGAGGCGATTCGCCGCGTTGTAGCCGGGCTGCGTGGGAGATAGCTTTTAGCTGCTAGGGGCTAGCTGCCAGCTGCTAGCTGCTAGCTACTGGTTGATCCGTGGCCGCAGCGTCCGTCGGCTCGCTCCGCCTGCGTCCACCAAACAAGCAGGGAAGTTTGCCAATCACCCGAATGCAGGCGAGCAGAGCTGGCAGCTAGCAGCTAGTAGCTAGTAGCTAGCAGCTAGTAGCTCCGCCGGGATCGCGACGCATGGCAGGTCACTCAAAATGGAAACAAATCAAGCGGAAAAAGGCCGTGACCGACTCGCGGCGCGCTTCGCACTGGACCAAGCTGATCCGTGAAATCACGGTCGCGGCCAAGTCCGGCGGGGGCGATCCGGGCGGAAACCCGCGGCTCCGGCTCGCGATCGATGTGGCACGCGCGGCGAACATGCCGAACGAGAACATCGACCGCGCGATCAAGAAGGGCACGGGGGAGCTGGAAGGCGTTTCGTACGAGGAAGTGACGTACGAGGGCTACGGGCCCGGAGGCACCGCGCTTCTCATCGAAGCGTCCACCGACAACGCCAATCGTACCGTCGCCGAGATCCGCCACGTCTTCAGCCGGAACGGCGGCAACCTCGGCGCGAGCAACTCGGTGGCCTGGATGTTCGACCGGAAGGGACTCCTCACCATCGAAGCGGGCGGCAAGGACGAGGATCGCGCGATGGAAGACGCGCTCGAATCGGGCGCCGAAGATTTCTCCCGCGAGGGGGACGTCTTCATCGTGGCCACGACGGTCCCGAACTTCCACGCGGTGCAGGGCGCGCTCAAGTCCCGGGGCTACAAGGTCGAGGCCGCGGAGCTGGCGCAGGTCCCGCGGAACACGGTGAAAGTCGAAGGCGAAGACGCGTCCAGGATCCTGCGACTGGTGGACGCGCTGGAAGAGCTGGACGACGTCTCGAAGGTATTCTCCAATTTCGATATCGACGCTTCGCATCTCGCCGAAGCGGAAACCTGATCCGGAATCCGGTCCGTGAAAGTGCTTGGCGTGGATCCCGGGACCTCGGTCACCGGGTTCGGCGTAGTCGCGGCCGCCCCGGCCCGCAACGGCCGGCTGATCGAGTGCGGCGTGTTGCGTCCCCGCTCGGCCGATTCGCTGCCCCTTCGCCTCAAGATCATTCATGAGGGCATTCGCGAGCTGCTGGGACGCCACCGTCCGGACGTCGTCGCCGTCGAGGGGGTGTTCTATGGCTCGAACGCGCGGACGACCGTGGTCCTGGGCCACGCCCGCGGAGTGATCCTGCTCGCCGCGGCCGAGGCCGGCCTGCCGGTCGTCGAGTACTCACCGGCAATGATCAAGAAAGCTGTTACCGGACGTGGCGCGGCGCTCAAGCCCCAGGTGGGCTTCATGGTCGCACGGTTGCTCCAGTTGTCGGAAGCCCCCAAGCCCGCGGACGCCGCCGATGGTGTCGCCGTGGCGCTGACCCACCTCCTCCTGTCCCGTCGCCCCGCGCCCGTCGCCATGCGGCGAATCCCATGATCGCTTCCATCAGCGGCATCCTCACCGACAAGGCCCCCGACGCGATCCTGATCCGGACCGAGGGCGGCGTGGGCTACGAGCTGACCGTGCCGCTGGGGGTGTTCGAGCGGCTTCCCCAGGCAGGCTCGCCCTGCACCCTCCACACCGCGCTGGTCGTCAAAGAAGACGGCTGGGCGTTGTTCGGGTTCGACAGCGCGTCGGAACGCCAGGTGTTCCAGCGGCTGCTGGGCGCGAGTGGCTTCGGACCGAAGCTCGCGATCGCGCTGCTCTCGAGCCTGGGGCCCGAGCGCACCGTGCGGAGCATTCGCGAGAAGGACCTCGCGGCGCTCTCGACGGTGAGCGGCATCGGGCGCAAGAAGGCGGAGCGACTGGTGCTCGAGCTGTCGGATCGGTTCGCTGACGTGGTGCTAGATTCCGCGACGGGAGCCCGGCCGCGAGGCGGCGCGGAAGCGGTGCGCGCGCTCGAGAACCTGGGCTACAGCGCGCCGGCCGCCGAGGACGCGGTGCGGCTTGCCCTCGAGGCAAGCCCAGGCGCGGACACGGCCGCGGTGGTTCGCGCGGCGCTCAAGCATCTCATGAGCAAGGGAGGACGCGCGTGAAGGTCACAGCCGAGTGGCAGTGCACCCGCTGCAACGCGACCAATCGAAAGCTGGTGACCCTCGGTGACCGCGAGGTCACCGATCGCTGCGTCACCTGTCACCAGAAGCACGTGATCACGCCGGGCGAGCGCCCGGTGCGGTGGACGGCGCGCGCCGCCTGACGCCCTGCGGCAGGGATTCATGAGCCGGGTCGAAATC
>DATEOL010000417.1:0-13687 GCA_035274025.1 Gemmatimonadales bacterium
TTCGTCGGCGGGGCCTGCGGGGCCGGCGCACTCCGCGATCGCGCGAGCAGGATGAGCAGCACCAGCAGCACCACCACGACGGCGAGGTACTTCCCCACCGGGCTCGTGGGTGGTGGCGGAGTCTCTTCTTCCTCGGGACGCCGCTTGCGACGACGTGGACCGCGTCGCGGCTGCTGGCGCGGGTCAGGGTATCGATCTAACATTTCGCGCCTGAGCTACTCCTGGAATGTTCGGGCTTCGATGACCGCGGTGGCCCGCGCGCTGGTGCGCTGGCGACTGGCGGTCATCATCGTCTGGGCCGGAATTGCCGCGTTTTCGTTCGCGCGTGCCGCCGGCACCGTTCAGCATCTCGACCTTCGCGGGGGGAGTCACCGGCCCACCGAGGCACGGGTTGCCGACAGCCTGCTGCGTTCCCGGTTCCCCCGAGCGTTCAGTGAATATTTCGTGGTTACCGTCCGGGGGCCAAGTTCCTTCACCAGTGGACAGCCCCAGCTCGCCCTGGATTCCCTGCTGGCGGCCGCCCGGCGGGCTCCCCGGGTCCGGACAGTGCTGGGCTGGCCGGACGCGCGCGATTCCCTGTTCCTGAGCGCCGACGGGCGCACCACATTCTTCCTGGCCGGCCTCGACGTCCCCTCGGGCGACAGCGTCGGCGGGCTGGTCGTGCCCTTCCGCGACACGATCCGGGAGCAGTGGCGCAGGCTCCCGGCACGTGAATCCTATTCCCTCCAGGTGACCGGGCGCGCCCCGCTCGAACTCGATATCAGGACTGTCAGCGCCCGCGACAGCCGCGAGCTCGAGCTCAAGGTACTGCCGATCACGCTCGCCATCCTGGTGCTGGCGTTCGGCGCCCTGGTGGCGGCCATCCTGCCGATCGTGATCGGCGTCATCGCGATCGCGCTCTCGCTCGCGATCATCGGTGAGCTGGCAAAGGTCACACCGATGTCGGTGTTCGTGCTCAACCTCACCAGCATGATCGGCCTCGGCGTCGGCATCGACTATTCGCTCCTCATCGTCACCCGCTTCCGGGAAGAGCTGAACCGCGGGCTTCGCCCGCGGGAAGCAGCGGAGCGGGCATTCCTTACCGCGGGCAGCGCGGTCATCACCTCGGGGCTCATCGTGGCCGTGGGCCTCGGGGCCCTGCTCTTCACTCCCCTGGTGGACACGCGGAGCATCGGGCTCGGCGGCCTCGTCGTGGTGGCGGTCGCGGTCCTCCTGTCCGTCACGCTCCTCCCCGCCCTGCTCGCGACGATCGGTCGCGGCATCGACGAGCCCCGGTGGCTCGCCAGGCGGCTGGCCTGGTATCACGCGCCGCACTTCTGGGAACGATGGGCCCGCGGCCTCATCAGGCACCCGTGGCGCGCCCTGGTGCTCGGGAGCCTCGCGATCGCCGCGCTGGCCTGGCCACTCGCGAAGGTCCGGATCGCCCTGCCCGCCCGGCACTGGTGGCCCACGGCGACCGAAGCCGGTACCGGCGTCGCGCGATTGAGCGAGATGGGACGCGCGGGCTACCTCTTCCCGATCCGCATCCTGATCGAGGCGCCTGCGGGCGAGGACATGACGGGAGCAGCCCGCCTCCGCGGCCTCCGGGCCCTGGGCGATTCGCTCCGCGCGGATCCCCGGGTCGGCGAGGTGCGAAGCCTGCTCGACGCCACGCCCGGCACCGGGATCCTCCCGCTCTCGATTCTGCTCAGCAGTCTCGATTCCGCGCGCGCCGCACATCCCGCACTGGATGGATTCCTGAGCAGCGACGCGCGACTCACCCTCGTGGATGTCATTCCCGCCGACTCGGTGAGCCTTACCACCAGCATGGATCTGGTGGCGACCGTCCGGCGGCTCACCGGCTCCGGCACCATACGACAGCTGACGGGCACCCGCGCGCGAGTCGGAGGGTACACGGCCTCCGCGGTGGACTTTCAGGCCGACCTGCTCGACCGGTTTCCCCTCCTGATCGCGATGGTGCTCGCCGCGACCGGCATCATGCTGGCGGTGGCGTTCCGGTCCGTCCTGGTGCCGATCAAGGCGATCGTGATGAACTCGCTCTCGGTGGTCGCGACGTTCGGCGTGATCGTGCTGGTCTTCCAGGAAGGGTTCGGCGGCAAGCTGCTGGGCCTGCCCGGCGCCACCGAGGCGATCTACGTCGCGATCCCGGTCCTGGTCTTCGCGGTCGTGTTCGGACTCAGCATGGACTACGAAGTCTTCATGCTGTCACGCATCAAGGAGGCCTTCGACCGGACCGGCCGGAACACCGAGGCCACGACGGAAGGCTTGAGCGCCACGGCGACGGTCATCAGCTCGGCCGCGCTGATCATGATCACCGTGTTCGGCGCCTTCGCATTCGCCGGTGTGCTGGTGATGCAGTTCCTCGGGTTCGGCCTCGCGGTGGCGGTGCTGCTCGATGCGACCGTCGTGCGGATGGTACTGGTGCCCGCGTTCATGCACCTCGCCGGGGAATGGAACTGGTGGCCCGGTCGAAAATTGGGGTCAGACCCCATTCATTCTTTAGACCGTCCTAAAAAATGAATGGGGTCTGACCCCAATTCTATCGCTTCGCGTCCAGCCAGTTGTCGCCCACCCCGATGTCGACGACGAGCGGGACCGAAAGCTCGGCAGCGCCCTCCATATGGGTGCGCACCAGCTCGACCACACGATCGACTTCATCCGGTGGCGCCTCCAGCACCAGCTCGTCATGCACCTGCAGCAGGAGCCGTCCAGAGAGTCCCTCGGTCCCGAGCGCGCCATGCACCCGGATCATCGCGATCTTGATGAGGTCGGCCGCGGAGCCCTGCAGCGGTGAGTTCTGGGCCAGCCGCTCACCGAACGCGCGGGTATTGAAGTTCCTGTCCTTGATCTCGGGGACGTAGCGGCGACGGTGGAACAGCGTCTCCACCCAGCCCTGCTCCCGCCCCAGCGCCACCTGGCTGTCGAGCCACGATCGCACCCCGGAGAAGCGCTCGAAGTAGTGCGCGATGAAGGCCCGCGCCTCGTCCTGGGTGATGCCAAGCTGCCGGGAGAGCGCGAAGGGACCCTGGCCGTAAATGGTGGCGAAGTTGATCGTCTTGGCCCGGCCCCGCATGTCCGGAGTGACCTGTGCCACCGGCACTCCGAAGATGATCGCGGCCGTCTGGCGATGGATGTCGTCGCCCTGGCGGAACGCGGCCACGAAAGCGGGATCCCCGGAGAAATGGGCCAGCAACCGGAGCTCGATCTGGGAGTAGTCCGCCGCGAGGAAACGCCAGCCCGCGGTGGGCACGAAGCCGCGGCGGATCGCCTCTCCGCGGGCGGTCCGCACCGGAATGTTCTGGAGGTTGGGATCGGTGGACGCGATCCGCCCCGTGGCGGCGCCGGCCTGAACGAACGTCGTGTGGATCCGCCCGGTGGCCGGGTTCACCCGGGCCGGCAACACGTCCACGTAGGTTGAGCGCAACTTCTCCAGCTCGCGCTGCTCCAGGATGAGGCGCGGAACTTCGTGCCCCATCGTTGCCAGCTGCTCGAGGACCTCGGCGTCGGTGGAAGGGCCGGTCTTGGTCTTCTTGAGCACCGGCAGCTGGAGCTTCTCGAAGAGGATCGCCGCGAGCTGCTTCGGACTGTTGAAGTTGAATTCGGTACCGGCCGCGTTCGCGATCTCGACGCGCAGCCGCTCGAGATCACTGGTGAGGTCACGCGCCAGCCCGCGGAACACGCCGGGGTCGATCGCGATGCCGGTCCACTCCATGTCGACGAGCACGGGAATCAGCGGCAGCTCGATCGCGTCGTAGAGACCGGTCACACCCACGGCCTCGAGGCCCGGCACCAACTTCTCCCTCAGCTCGAGGATCAGGGCGAGCTCTTCGGTGAGCTGGGTCAGCACGGCCGTGGGGTCGATCGTCTCGCGCGCCTGGGCCGTCTTCCCCTTGCCGGTCACCGCATCGCGCGAAGGCATCGTCCTGCCGAGGACATCGAGGGCCAGGACATCGAGGTCGTGTGACCGGCGGCCCGGATCGACCAGGAAGCTTTGCAGCAGGACATCCTCGCGCAGGCCGCCGAGCTCGATACCCGTGGTTCGCAGGACCTGCCACTCGCTCTTGGCGAGGTGGGTGACCTTGGGCACGTCCTGGCGCCGGAAAAGGTCGGCCAGGAGCGCCATCGCCGGCGCGCCGAGCGGAGGAAGATTCTTCGGCTGGACCGGCGCGGCCAGCTCGCCGTCCTGGGCGCGGTGGGCGAAGGGCAGGTACCAGAACACGGGAGCGGGGAGCGGGGAGCCGGCAGCGGGGGCCGCGGTGGCGAGGCCTAGACCAATCAGGGTGGACTGTCTTGGTCCGCCACCCGTCGCCCACGCGCGGACCGCAACAGCACCGGCCTCCTTGATGACGCGGACCAGCTCGGGGATGTCCGCTGCGTCATCGAGGAGTCGCAAGTCACGGGGCACGGGTGGCGAAGCGGCCTGCGAGATGACGGCAGAATTGCCCGGCTCGGCGCTCACCGCTCCCGGCTCACGGCTTACGGCTCCCGGCTCACCGGCGAGCAGCTTGTCGACCAGGGAATGAAATTCGAGGCGCGAGAGCACTTCGCGAACCTTGTCGCGATCGGGCTCCTGCGCGATGCTCGATTCGAGCTCGAGGTCGACCGGAGCGTCGCGTCGGATCGTGACGAGCCGACGGGAGAGGCGCGCCTCTTCCGCGTATTGCGCCAGCGCCTCACGGGGACGCTTCTGGGTGATTTCACCGGCGCGCTCGAGAAGCGCATCCAGGTCGCCATACTCCGCGAGCAGCTGGCGAGCACCCTTGTCGCCGATTCCCTTCACGCCGGGGACGTTGTCGGAGCTGTCACCCACGAGGGCGAGGTAATCCACCACCTGACGCGGGGTGACGCCGAGCCGCTCGGACGCGTTGGACTCGTCGACCCAGCTCTCCTCGACACCCGCGGGACCGCCGCGGCCGGGATTGAGGAGAAAGACCCCCGGCTCGATCAACTGGTAGAAATCCTTGTCGCCCGAAACGATGACGGTTTCGATCCCCTGGTCCCGCGCCTTCGTGACCAGCGTCCCAATCACGTCATCCGCTTCCCAGCCCGAGACGACGGTCTTCTTCACCCGGAACGCGGCGAGGAGGCTTTCGATCTGGGTGAGCGCCAGGTCGAAGTCCTGCTGCATCGCTTCGTCCAGCTTCTCGCGGGTGGACTTGTACTCGGGGTACATCTCGGTTCGACCGGAGTCCCCGGCGTCGTTGATCCAGATGACGTAGTCCGGGTGGTACTTGGTGCGGAGGCGGATCAGGAAGTTCGCGACACCCCAGGCCGCGGAGGTGTTTTCACCGCGGCTGGTGCGGAGGGGACGGCTGATGAGGGCGTAGAACGCGCGATAGATCAGCGCGTATCCGTCGATCAGGTACAGTCGTGGCACGGAAAACAATCTAGCGATCTAGCGATCTGGAGATCTGGAGATCTGGCGATAAAACGGCTCGCAAGATCACTCGATCGCCAGGTCGCCAGATGGCTTCAGTCCCGATTCTGGATTCGCTGACGGGCGAGCGCCTTCACCCGCGAGAACTCCGAGCGCGAGCTCGGCGTCAGCCTGAGGCGCGAGAAACCAAGCTGACCCTGGAAGGTGAGCACCGTGCGGTACTCGTTGTAGGTCCACTGGACGTAGCGATTGTCGGTACCAGGCGGCGTCTCGATCTCGGCGTCAGGCGGACCCAGGGTAATGAGCACTTCACCGCGATCGCTCTTCCACCCCTGCCCTGACCCTTCCTCGCGGAATCGATCGTTGGCGATCGCCACCCGCGTGAAGTACTGCTCGAGGGCCTCATTCTCCGGCGTATTCGGGATCGGATCGGTCTCGACCCAGAACTTGCGCCAGAGCTGCGCCCGCTGGTCGGGCGGCGCCTTGCGCAGCTCGCTGAGCCGGTCATCGTATCCGTAGTATCGCAGGAGATCGATGAGGTTGTCGTAATTGGTGAGCACCCAGGTGCGGGAGAAGGAGACCAGCGCGACGGTTCGCTTCTCCGCGCCGGCCGGCCCGATCGACACCGTGAGCCGGCCGAGCGAGGGCGCGTCGGGCGGCAGCTGGATCACGCGGCTTTCCACCGCCTTCCCGCCTTCGAACTCGAGGTCACGCGACACGAGGACGTGGTCCTGCTCGTCACGCATGCTGAAGGGAACCCTGGTTGGTCCCGTGAACCCGTACCCTTCGACCAGCACCGTCAGCGAATCACCACCGTGCGCCACGGTGCCCCGGGGATTGAGGATCGCGTTGGGCTCGGTCCAGAGATCGGGCCGCGGACTCGCCTTGTAGACCACGACGGGCGCGGTGAACGATCCCGCGGGATACGCCGGGATCGTGATCGGCTCCTCGGCACGGCTGAACGTTCCGCCGCCGGGATCACGCACCACGACCGAAGCCGTGTAGTCACCGGGCGGCAACAGGAACGCCTGCTGGAACAGCACCGTCTCGTCGGCGCGCTGGGTCTCCTGGAAGGTGGTCACTGTCACCCCTTCCTCACGGGAGTAGCGGAGCGGAAGCGCACCTTCCTTCTGGAATCCGATTTCGACGCGATAATGGGCGGTAAAATCTCGCCCGGAGCGCTGGAAGCTGATGGCGCGGTTGTCGAGCGATACCGAGAGCAGCGCGATGGTCGAGTCTCCCCGCCCCGCGAAGAACGCGAAGTTGCCGACGAACGGCAGCGGATTCCCCCCGGCCAGCCGCCCCAGGCGCTGGTAAAGCTGGGTCAGGTTGAAAAGGTCGGTGAGGGTCTGCTCGGCGGAGGTCGGCTCGGGACGGCCGCCGGGGGAAGAGGATGTGGTTCCTCCGCCGCAGGCGACGATCGCGAGGAGCGAGGAGGAGATCAGCGAGCGTGCTCTGAGCATCACGGGTCCCGGGGGTCGCAGTAGCATCCGCAGGGGAGACGACCAACCCTCGAGTGGTGACACTATCACATGCTTGCCGCCACTTGGGGCGTGCGATACCTTCCCGAACCTTCCATGAGCCAAGATACACTGATCGGGCGAAGCATCGGCGGCTACATCCTACGGAAACACGTGGGAGAAGGTGGCACGGCCCTGGTCTTCCGGGCCGACCACCCCGAGCGTGGCACCGCCGCCGTGAAAATCCTGCGTGGCCGTCAGGCCGCGGATCCTGTCGCCGTGAAGCGGTTCCTCAAGGAGGGTGAGTTCGGCGTCCGCGCCAGCGGGCACCCCAACATCATCCGTACCTACGACTTCGGCGAGCAGGACGGGCTCTACTACCTCGCGCTGGAGTGGGCCGAGGGCGAGCCCCTGGCCGATTTCATGGGGGCCTCGGGTAGGATCGCCCCTGCCCTGGCGGCCAAGATCGTCGGGCAACTGGGCGATGCACTGAACGCCGCCCACCGGGCCGGGATCATTCACCGGGACCTGAAGCCGGCGAACATCATGTATGACCCCTCGACCCAGACCGCCCGGCTCCTGGATTTTGGCATCGCCCGGGATTCCGACGAGGCGGCGGAGCAGCGGCTCACCCGGGCCGGCTTCTTCGTCGGAACGCTGCAATACGTGGCGCCCGAAGCTCTTAGTGGCGAGCTGGTGGGCGAACAAGCCGACGTGTATAGCCTCGCCACGATTTCCTATCATCTGCTCACAGGCAAGCTCCCTTTCCCAGGCCGAACTCCTAGGGAGTTGTTTCAGCAACTACTAACCCAGTCACCGGTCGCGCTGAATGCAGCCGTGGAGGGTCTCAAGTTCGCTCCGGCGCTCGAGACCGTTGTGATGCGCGGCCTGGAGCGGGATCTCACCAAGCGGTGGAAGACGGTCACGGAGTTCGCCGCGGCGTTCGTCGAAGCGGCCACCGGGGGGTCGCCGGACGAGAAGAAGGGTGGGCTCTTCTCCCGCTTGTTTGGCCGCTAGGGCCAGCTGGCCATTTCGCCATCTGGCGAGCTGGTGAGCTGGCGATCGGCCACGTAATGACCAGCTCACTCGCCAGCTCTCAAGCCCCCTCCAAGTCGCCAGATGAGTGACGTCGACGCCCTGCACGCGCTGCTCCAGGCGCGCTCGGTGCGTCGGGGTGATTTTGTGCTCGCCTCGGGACGCCGTTCCACCTACTACATCGACGCGAGACTGACGACCATGTCGGCCGAGGGGCAGGTGCTCATCGGCCGTGCAGGTCTCGCGGCCATCCGTGAAAAAGGCTGGAAACCCGCGGCAATCGGGGGCCTCACCATGGGGGCCGATCCAGTCGCGTACGCGGTCGCGGCGGCAAGCGTCACGAGCGCGCCGATGGTGGATGCGTTCAGCGTGCGGAAGGAAGCGAAGAAGCATGGCACTGGAAAACGGATCGAAGGTAACTTCGCTTCGGGCAGGGAAGTGGTGATCGCCGAGGACGTCATCACCACCGGGGGCTCGGCGCTTCAAGCGATCGAGGCGGTCAGGGCCGAAGGTGGGGTCGTGCTCGGTGTCCTGGCGATCGTCGACCGCGAAGAAGGGGGCCGGGAAGCGATCTTCGGCACCGGAGTTGACGTAGTCACACTTACAACTACTACATCATTAGGCCTCAAGTAGTCCGGTTCGGGCTCGGCGGTCCAACGAGCGGCCTGAACTCCCGCCAGACCGACTGATACGGGTCGACCATCACGGCAAGGAATCGGTCCAGCGCCCCTGAAAACGGGAATCGCCGGCGAAACTCGGAGCAGCTGATTCCGAGCAGTGAACGCATGTGCCGCGCGAAGCTCTGCGGTGAAGAGCATTCGAGGCGATAGGCGACATCCGCGACCGATAGCCCGCTGTTCTCCAGCAGCTGCGCCGCGTACAGCAAGCGGGTCGCGGCGAGGTAGCGTTTCGCCGAGGGCAATCCCGCCCGCACGAAACGCGACATGAGGGTGCTCGGCTGGATCTCGAGCACCTTCGCGACGCCGCGCACCGTGGCGGTATTGGGCGCGAGTCGCACCATCACCTCCAGGAAAAGCCGCGCGTCTCCTGGCAATTCGGGCAGATGCTCGAAGAGCGGACCGAGAATCCGCGCGGCGGGCCGCGATGCGGGCTCGAGCAGGAACTGTCGCAGGCGGGTCCACCCGGCGGGGGCCGTCACATCGATGACGTCGCGCACCCCGGAGGCCCCGAGTCGAAGCAGCGTTTCGGCGGCCACCGGATCGGCACGACTGACCAGCGCGATCGTGGGAAGGCCCGGAAACGCGGAAAGGAACTGACGGATCGTGTCGGTCTCGGCCGGCGGACAGCGGTGAACCGAGAGCAGCACGGCGTCGACCGGTCGCTCTCGAACCACCTTGAGGGCTTCGGGGACGGAGTCCCGGACCAGGACAGTGAAACAGCCGGTACTGGCGGCCTCGACCTGGGGGCGCTCCGCGGGCAGAAGTACCGCGGCCACAGTAGGTTGAGAACGGACGGGAGAGAATGGCACGCGGTCTCCGGAACCGGTTACCGCGCTAAAGTAGGGCAGGGGGTTGAAGCCCTCCTTAACCCAGCGGCATTGCAACCCTCCGCCGTTCTTGTTCGTCTTGTATGTACGCAGGGGGCCATGCCTTTGCCCCTCGCTTTTCGAAGAGAACCTGGGGCGGAGTGCTTTGAGCCCAATCGCTAGCGATCTGACGGCAGCAGTCCAGGCCGCTCTGGGCCACCAGTATCGGCTGGAGCGGGAGCTGGGTCGCGGCGGCATGGGAGTGGTCTTCCTCGCCACGGACTTGACCCTCGACCGCGCGGTCGCGGTCAAGATCATCAGCCCCGAGCTGGCGGTGAACCGCACGCTCGCGGACCGTTTCCTCGCCGAAGCCCGGCTGATCGCACGTCTCCGTCATCCCAACATCGTGTCGGTCTACGCCGCCGGCACCGCCGACGGGATGCTGTACTTCGTGATGGACCACGTGCCCGGCGAAACGCTGCGCGCCTGCCTGAGCCGCGACGGGCGGCTCGATCCCCCACTGGTCGCGCGGCTCACGGCCGACATCGCCGCCGCTCTCGACGCCGCGGCGCGCGCGGGGATCGTCCATCGCGACATCAAGCCCGAGAACATCCTCATCGAGCGCACCAGCTCGGGACCCCGGGCCTTGCTGGCGGATTTCGGCATCGCGCACGTGATGTTGGAGGAAGGCCGGAACACCGGACCCGGCGTCGCCATGGGAACGCCGGCGTACATGAGCCCCGAGCAGGCGGCGGGCGAACAGGTCGATGCACGTAGCGACATCTATTCGCTCGGCGTCGTGGCGTACGAGATGCTCACCGGCAAACCGCCGTTCGATGGACCGCGGCGGACCGTCATCTCGCGCCAGATCGTTGACCAGCCTCCGAGCCTCGAGCGGGCCCGCCCGGACGCGCCAGCACACCTGGTGCAGGCCATCGAGCGCGCGCTGGAGAAAGTGCCCGACGCCCGGTGGCAGACCGGCGAAGCATTTCGCGCCGCGGTGCTCGGGCTCGACGCGCAAGGGGAAACCCCGTGGCCGCGGCGGCGGCGCACCCTGATGCCGCTCCTCGCGGGGCTCGCGGCGGCGGTCGCGCTCGTCGCCGGAATTCTGCACTGGCGTCTCGACCCCGGCCCGCCAAGCGGGACCAACCCGCGGCATTCGTACCTGGTGATTCCGTTCGTGAACCTTCGGGCCGACGGCACCATCGGGTGGCTCGCGCAGGGCAGCGTGAGCATGCTCGATCTTGCGCTCTCGCAGTGGCGTGAGCTCAAGGTGGTGAGTCACGAGCGGCTCCACGACCTGTTGCAGTCGAAGAATCTCACCGAGGGCGGCGTGGTAGGGCTGGAACAGGCCCGCCAGCTTGCCCGCGGGGAAAAGGTCTGGACCCTGGTGGTCGGTGAATTCGAGCGGACCCGGGACTCACTGCACCTGGTGGCGCGCGCCTACGACGTGGCGACCGGCGCCCGGCTCGAAGGCGCGGAGGTTCGTGGTCACCTGGGGGACGACGTCCGTCCGCTCTTCGATGAGCTGGCGGCCAAGCTGCTCGATCTCTCGGGCGCCCCCGCGGCGGTGCGCACCGACCTCGCCAGCGTGACGAGCTCCTCGCTCGAGGCCTATCGCAGCTACCTCGACGGGCTGGAGCAGCTCAACCAGTGGAACCTGGTCGAGGCCGAGCGGGCCTTCCAGGAGGCGGTGACGGTCGACAGCACGTTCAGCCTCGCCTACTTCCGGCTGGCCCAGACCCGCGGCTGGATCACCAATGCGGGTGACTCGCTCACCCGGCGTTATCTCGCCGACGCGACGCGGAATGCCGGCAAGCTGCCACCCCGGGAGCAGACGATGATCGCGGCGTATCGTGGCATCGTGGAATACGACTACCGTCGGGCCCAGGAGCTCTACGGCAGCCTGGTGGCGCGGGACTCCACCGATGCGGATGCGTGGTATGGATTGGGCGACGCCTGGTTCCACGACGGCACCCGCCCGGATCCCGCCGAGGCGATGACCCGCTCCCTGCAGGCCTTCCGGCGCGCGGTGGCCCTCGATCCTCACTTCGCGCTGGCGTACGAGCACATGCAGGCGATGCTGACGCAGTCGGCACGGCCGGACCCGATGTTCGCGCTGATGCCGGGCGACCGCTTCATCCACACCAGGATCGGACACGACCCCTCGACGGTGTCCAACGCCACGCTGACGGAGGCCGTGGTGCGCGCGCGCCGCGAGGCGGTTGCGCTGGCCCGCTCGTGGACTGATTTCCAGCCCGGCACCATGCGAGCCCACCGGGCGCTGATGGAGGCGTACCTCGCGTCCGGCGACTCGCCGGGCGCCCTCGCCGCGATCGACCGGATCCGCACCCTCGACGACCCCAGCGCCCGGAGCCTCGCCGCGTTCCTCGAAGCGCGGGTGCGGCTCATCTCGGGGGACGGCCGTCGCGCGGCGAGTGTCCTGCGGGAGGCCATCGCCACCGCGGATCCGGTGGTGCTCCGCGGCAACGACCTGGGGCAGGAAGTGATCTTCGACATCCTCTCGGGAGCGAACGCGTTCGCATTCGTGGGCGATGTCGAGGGGGCGGCCGCGGTGATCCGGATTGCGGACCAGCTCCGGAGGCTCATCCTTCCGGCCGGCGCCGTGGTCGATGCGTATGGCGACGATCGGGTCTGGCAGTCGGGACGGCTTGCGGCGCTGCATGCGGCGGTGGGAAGTCCGCCCTACGAGCTGCGCGAGCTCTGGCGCACCGTATCGCGGATCGCGCGGGGCTCGACGCCGCGGGAGCGTCCGATCCTCGCCTGGGCCGGAGCTTCCGCCGCGCAGGGGTTGCTGGTGGGACCGGCGGCCGATGCCGCCGCGGTCGACGAGCTGCAGCAACTGACCGGGGTCCCGCCGCGGCCCGAATTCACGGCGCTCGCCGCGATCGCCCGCCACGACTCCGCGGGGGCACGTCGCGCGCTGGCGACGCCCCCCGGGCACCACGAGAGGCAGGAAAAGAGCGACAAGGAGCACGACAAGCCGATGCTGGGGCAGGGGGCCGCGTTCGCGATGGGTGATCCCTCCCCGGTGACGGCGGAAGCGCTCTTCCAGCTCGGCAGCTATCGCGAAGTCATCGCCCAACTCGAAAGCTTCCGGCCCGAGCGGCTCGGCACCCGCGGGTTCGATGCGCGATGGGGATTGCTCGCCCGGGTGCGGCTGCTGCGCGGGCTGGCCTACGAGAAGCTGGGACAGGTCGACTCGGCGACGACCGAGTTCAGCCAGGTTGTCGCGCAATGGGAAGAGGCCGACGAGCGACTTGCGCCGGTGGTACGTGAGGCCAAGGCAGGACTTGCCCGCGTGAGGGGCGCGAAGGGCTGACCAGCCGGCGATCCGGTGACCTGGCGATCTCGCGATCGGTCGCCAGATCACCTCGATCGCCAGATCGCTAGATTGCTCCCGGGGTCGGACTGCTGGTCGCGGGCGGGAAACCGCTCGAGGAAAGTCCGAGCTCCACAGGGCAGACTGCCAGGTAACGCCTGGGCGCCGCGAGGCGACGGACAGGGCCACAGAAAACAGACCGCCATCCGGGCAACCGGGTGGTAAGGGTGAAACGGTGGGGTAAGAGCCCACCGCGGCGGCCGGCAACGGTCACGGCACGGCAACCCCCAGTCGGAGCAAGGCCAAATAGGCGGCGAGGTGCGGCCCGCACCATCCGAGCCGCGGGTAGGCTGCACGAGGTGTTCGGCGACGACCACCCCAGAGAGATGACCGGCTCCCGGCAACGGGAAACAGAACTCGGCTTACGGCCCGGCCCCAATCGCCCTCGCGTTCCAGCGCGAGGGCGATTGTATCTGGCGAACTGGCGAACTGGCGATCTGGCGAGCCGGCGATCTTGAATCGGAACCGGCGGTCGAGCGTCCAGATTGCCAGATCGCTGGATCGCCAGTTCGCTAGATTCCACCGGTCCCGTCCCCCATCGAGGTCCTTTCATGTTGGCGCGTTTTGCTCTCCTCCTGGCCGCGGGCAGCGTCGTTTCCGCCCCGCTCACCGTCAAGTATCGCATCGAGCAGAAGATCGAGTCCAAGGTCGACCTGTCCGGCTTCGGGCAGGGCGAGCAGGTACAATCCCAGAGCGCACAATGGTTCGTCACCATCAACTACACCGACAGCGCCGGGGGCCGGGTGGTGCATGCCGTGCTCGATTCGGCCTCGATGCAGGGCGCAATACCGATTTCCGCCGCCACGCTCGACAGCGCGAAGGGGACCCCGTATCACGGATTCCTCGACGCCGATTCCCGACTCAAGTCGCTTGCGGCGCTGAAGGCCTCCTCCGTCGGCGCGCAGTTCGAAGGCACCCTCCGCCTG
>DATEOL010000418.1:0-2589 GCA_035274025.1 Gemmatimonadales bacterium
TAGCTCAGGGTGGTTCCCTCGATCGACGCGCGTGGCGTCCCGAAGCGGTCCGCGAAGTAGCGAAGCTCGCCCGCGACCGCGCCCCAGTTTCCCGCCACCGAGGTCTTCGAGATGCGCGCCTCGCGACCATCCGCAGTCTCCTCGTCGATCACCAGGTCGAACGGCATGATGCGCGCGATGATGTCGGTCCAGCGCTTCCGGACTTCCTTCGTCGCATAGGGGAACCTCGCCGGCAACGGCTGCTCCAGCGCGCGATAGACCGAGGCGACGCCGAGCGCCCCATCCTCGATCGCCTTCACCAGCACGCCGCGCCGCTCGGCCCACTCGTCGATGCCTTCGTCGAAGACATGCCGCCCCAGTCCATACACGCTGCCCAGCGACCCGTGCTGGTTCACCGCCTCGGCGTAGATGTTGTAGATGGTGAGATGGTCGCTCCCGGTGGAAAGCACTCCGTGGAGATCGCGCTCCTCCCGCGTCATCCGGTGCAGCGACTCGATGCTGGCGCACACGGCGACCATGGGAGTGAGCTCCATGTCGGCGTGCACCAGCATCTCACCCCACTGCCGCTCCACCGGCATCGCGTCCACCTGGCGACCGTACTCGGTGAGCCGTCCCTCCTTTACCAGCCCGCGCTCGGTGAGCAGCTCGATGGCGCGGCGATACGCGAGCCGATCGAGGGGAACCGGCAGGTCGAGCGCGGTCGCGTCGACGCCAAGCGCGGCGCAGGTAAGCGCCACCCGCTCGGCGTCTCCCGCGAGCTGGAATTCGGGCGGTCCGGGCTTGAGCGAGGCGAAGTCGAGCTGGCGATCGCTCAGGATGGTGACTTCGCCGCGCGACACCCGGCCGTGCACCCGGCCGGCCATTTGAAGGATTTCATTGGCTCCGAGGTACATCCGGTGCAGCACGTTCCGGCCCCGGTCGACGACGTTGCCGTAGCGCGCGTCGTAGATGACAACGGTATCCAGGCCGGGGACGTTGATGGCGCTCTGTCCCGCCGCGGTCATCGCGAGGAGGAACGGTTTCTCGGCGCCTTCGAGGAACGGCCGGATGACGCGGATCGGCTCACCACCGTGATAGAACGCGGCATTGAGCTTGGGCCATCGCGCTCCGAGCTCGCCCGCCAGCTTTTCCACCTCCGCGCGGGTCGGCACGAACACCGCGACACCACGGCGGTCCTTGATGTAATGCCGGATCCGCTTGTCGTCGAAGAATTCCGTGGTGTCCTGCCTCAGCACCTCGACCCGGGCACGCAGCGCGGGATCGAAGGCACTCGTCTCGAGCACTTCCTTGCTGCCGAGATACTGGGAATAGAACGCGGGATCGACGGTCGCCGAGAGCCAGATGAAGCGGCAGCCCGTCCGCTTCCCGAGCGCGAGACAGAGCTCGAGCTCGGCGGAGGTCTGGTGAATCTCGTCGACCACGAGGGTATCGGCGGCGGTGATGAGGTCGCCCTGGAACCAGTGCCGCGCGATCCCGGTGGTGATCACCACGACGTTCCAGGACGGCGTCTCCGGGGTCGCCTCGCGCTCCCGGTTCACGACGCCGTAGCGGAGCGACTCGCCCAGGATTTCCTCGGCGATCGGTCGGATCCCGAGCGTCTTGCCGGTCCCGGTTCCCGCGACAATGCCGAACGGAATCCGCCGCCGCGCCCAGTCGCGAAGGACGTGCCCATGCTTCCGCTCGAGCAGGGTGTCGACGTGGGCGCCGAGGGCAAGCTCGATCGTTTCGCAGGCCGCCCTGGTCGGCGCGATGACGATCACCCTTCCCCGATCGTGCCGGGCGGTCCGGAATTCCGCCGGATCGATGGGAAGATGGTGGTCGCGGCGGTGCTCCATGCGGAAAGGTAGTCCCTGTGACAGCAAAGGCAGATCTCAGATTTCAAGTCTCAGAAGGAGAAGTGCTTGCAACGGATGGGGTTGCTCGTGATGCGACCACCTCGCCTTCTGAGATTTGAAATCTGAGATCGGCCCTGGCTGTTGCCGAAACTCCAAGGTCATTGCAACATTTTTCTTCCTCTAGTCGTCCTAGAGAAGACCATGGCCGATCGATCTGATGTTCTCCAGGGCACCCTGGACCTCCTGATCCTCCAGCTGCTGGCCCGGGACCCGGACCATGGCTGGGGTCTCACGCTCAAGCTGGAGGAGCATTCCGGCGGGGTCCTGCTGGTCAACCAGGGCTCGCTCTACCCCGCCCTCGAGCGGCTCACCCGCTCCGGTGCGATCCGGAACGAGTGGCGGGTGACCGAGAACAATCGCCGGGCCCGCTACTACCTCATCACCGCGGCGGGACGAAAGCGCCTCGCCGCCGAACGCGCGGCCTGGCGGCGCGCGTCGGCCGCGGTCAACGCCATCCTGGCTCTCGCCGGAGACGCACCATGAGCTTCCTCACCGACTTGAGGCACCGACTGCACGCGATCTTCTCGCGCGCCGAGGTCGAGCGGGAATCGACGGAAGAGCTGCAGTTCCACGTGCAGATGGCCGCGGAGCGGCTCGAAAAGGAGGGCGTGCCACCGGCCGAGGCGCGCAGACGCGCCCTCGCCAGCCTGGGCGGAGTTGCGGCGACGCAGGAGGCGGTGCGCGACGAGCGAGG
>DATEOL010000419.1:0-13575 GCA_035274025.1 Gemmatimonadales bacterium
GCAAACACCGAGCCGGCGAAGCCGATCATGGCGGCCGCGGCGCCTCCAAGTCCCGCGCTCCGGACCGATGGCGGCAGCGCCAGGATCCCGGGAACGGTGGCCTGCTGGGCGGAAACGAACGCGGGGAGGCCACCGAGCCACCCCGCGAGCAACCAGCTCCGCCGCTTCATTCCCTCAGCGGATTCGGGCGATCGAGATGCGCGCGTCGAGCGTCGGATCCAACTCGGCGCCGCCGGCCTGGCGAGCGACCAGTATGTCGACCGCGGGCGCGTTGGCCGGAAGGATCAGCGAGAAGTGGGTGCCGCTGCCGCCGCGAAGGGTGCCCGGCTGCGCGAAGGGCATGTTGCTCGCATCGGTCGGGGTAAAGGGGAACGGACGATCAAACGGCTTGTCTGCCCCGCAGCAGTTGTTGGCGAAGGTGGCACGGAAGCCCCACGACGCATAGCGCAGCCGGTTGGAAAGCGGCGTGAAGCCGGGCAGGTCATCGAGGTACACCGCGAGCTGCCACTCACCGATCAGGGTCTCGAAGGGCTGGCCGGTGACCGCGCTGACGTTCCCGGCGCCCTGCTGCTGCGTCCCCACCAGCGCCTTCGTAACGTTGCTCCCGTCCGCATCGGTCCCGAACTGGTCGGCCAGCCAGCGCACGAAGAGCCAGCCCGCTCCCCGCTCCTCCAGGGTGCCGGTGGAACCCGGCCCGTTGGGCGATACCAGGAAGTGGGCTTCGGTGTCGCTCAGGTAGTCGTACGCGTTGAACAAGTCGCCCGAGGTGTACTGGCTCCGGCACGGGTTGGTTCCGGGAAAGCCGACACACTCGCTGGCTGGGATCTTGGTCCCGCCCAGCTCTTCGGCGAAGTGACTGAGTCCCTCGTTGAGCCACGTGACCTCGGACTGGCCGCCCCGGACCAGCGCATGCTGGTTGAAGCTGATCATGTGCTGGAATTCGTGGATCAGCGTGGGCTTGAGGCGATCGACCGTGTTCTCGCGCGTGGCTCCGGTACAGCTGCCCGAATTCGGCGCGGGCACCATCGCGTAGAAGATCTCCGCGTGGTTGGAGCCCGTGATGTCGAGCAGGTCGCCGCCGTAGAAGTAGCCCAGGATGCGGCCATTGGTGCAGTCCGGCGTCAGCGCGTTGACCGCGTCGGTGAGGAGGATGATCACGACGCCGTTGGCATCGAGATCCGACTCGTTGCCGAACGCGGCGACGTCGATCGGGTGATGATAGGTGTCGAAGGTCCGGGTCAGGTCGTCGAAATCCGCCTGCTGCAACGGATCGGTCGCCGGGACGGTGTTGTCCTGGTAGATCGCCACCTTGGTGCCGACCGATTTCACGGTCGCCGTGACCTGGTCGAAGGTGTTGCACTGGGTGGTGCGGCAGACATTGAAGGTGGCCTCCGACCCGACGATCGGCGGGATCGCCTGCGGAGGCGACGGGGGCGCGAAGACGCGGTTCCCCGGCTGCAAGGACAGGGCATGCTCCCGCTCACGCAGCATGGCGTGGAAGGCCGCGGGGACCGCCTCGGTCCGCGGGTTCAGTCGCGGGGCGGCCTGCGGCGTCGCGGGCGCCGACGCGGTGGCACTGTGGGGCGCGATCCGAATCGCGTAGGGGCCCGAGACCCCGGTGGTCGTGACCGCCCCTGCTCCGGAGCTCAGCGAGATCAGGAATTCCCGCTCGGTTCCCGCCTGTGCAACGATCGTCACGCAGCCGGTGCTCGCGGCGGGGTCTGCCACCACGTGCTGACCGACCGCGAGCGTGACATCGGCCGGGTTGTCGCAGTTGGCTCCGCCCTCGGGCGGAGGCTCGCTGCCACCGTCCCCGCAGGCGGCAAGGAAGAACGCGCCGGCGCACGCCATGCGACGGGCGACGGAACGGGACGGGCGGAGCTCGTGCATATGAACCGTAAGTTTAAGTAAGACAACAGCTTTTGACAATCTTGCCGGGCGGCCGTACTTTGCCGTTGCTGGCCCGGAAGGTGGCCCAGCGGCGAACCCACATTGGACGCCGTTGAGGTGCCGGATCAGCACTCGAATTCACTGGCGGCTGAGGATCGGTTCCGCGCCCGGAGCTGAAACCCCCGCCATGGCCGCATTGGTGCATGGCATTCGTTCATCTCCACACCCACAGCGAGTTCTCCCTCCTCGACGGCGCCAACCGGCTTCCGGACCTGGTCCAGCACGTCAAGACGATGGGGATGGACAGTCTTGCGGTGACCGACCACGGCAACCTGCACGGTGCCTGGTCCTTCTATGAGACCGCCAAGGCGCAGGGAATCCGGCCCATCCTCGGCTTCGAGGCTTACCTGGCCTTCGGCCCGCGCCAGGCGCAGCAGAAGCCCAGCTGGGCCCCGGCCAACTACAGTCACCTGGTCCTGCTGGCCCATAACCGGACCGGTTACCAGAACCTGATCCGGCTCTCCTCGATCGGGTACAAGGAAGGCTTCTACCGGCGTCCGAGGATCGATCGTGAAGTCCTGGAGCGGCACCGCGAGGGGATCGTCTGCCTCGCGGCCTGTCTCTCGGGCGAGATCGCGCTGTGGCTCCGGGCGGGACGCTACGAGGATGCGAAGGCGAGCGCGCAGTACTTCGCATCCACCTTCCCCGGTCGTTTCTGGCTCGAGATCCAGAAGCACGGGATCCCGGAGGAACAGCTGGTCACCGAAGGCATGCTGCGACTGAGCCAGGAGCTTGGTCTCGGCGTCGTCGCGACCAACGACGCGCACTACCTCCGCCGGGAAGACGCCGAATCGCACGACGTGCTGCTCGCGATCGGGACCGGCGCCGACCTCGACGATCCGAAGCGGTTCCGCTTCACCGGCCAGGAGTCGTACGTGAAGAGCGAAGCGGAAATGCGCGGGCTCTTCCCCGACAACCTCGACACGCTCGCCGCTACGCAGACCGTGGCCGACATGTGCGAGTTCGACTTCGAGAAGCGCTACTTCCTGCCTTCGTTCCCGCGACCCGAGGAATTCAGCACCGACGAGGCCCTGCTCGAGCATCTGGCGACCGGGGGAGCGAAGGCACGCTACGGCGACCCCCTGCCGCAGGTGGTACAGGAGCGTCTCGCCTACGAGTTGGAGGTCATCAACAAGGCGGGCTACGCGGGGTATTTCCTCATCGTCGAGGACTTCATCCGGGCCGCGCGCGATCGCGGCATCCCGGTTGGTCCCGGCCGGGGATCAGCCGCCGGATCGCTGGTCGCGTACGCGCTCAGGATCACCGATGTCGATCCGCTCCGGTTCGACCTGCTGTTCGAGCGCTTCCTCAATCCCGAGCGCGTGTCGATGCCCGACATCGACGTCGACTTCTGCTTCGAGCGCCGGGGCGAGGTGATCGAGTACGTGCGGGAGCGCTACGGCCGCGACAGCGTGGGGCAGATCATCACCTTCGGGACGATGAAGGCGCGCGCCGCGGTGCGCGACGTCGCGCGTGTGCTCAAGGTCCCCCCCGGCGAAGCCGACCGCATCTCGAAGCTGATCCCGTCGGGACCGGCCTACAATCTCACGATCCCGGAAGCGGTCAGTAAGATCACCGAGCTGCGCGACCTGGTCGCGTCGAATCCGGTGTATCAGCGGCTGGTGAACCTCGCCTCGCCGATCGAGGGACTCTCGCGCCACGCATCGGTGCACGCCGCCGGCGTCGTCATCGCGCCGGGTCCGCTCGACGAGTACGTGCCGGTCTGCACCGCGCCGACAAAGGGCGCGGGCGCCGCGACCGACGGCGAGGACGCCATCATCTGCCAGTACGACATGGTGGCGCTCGAGAAGGTCGGCATGCTCAAGATGGACCTGCTCGGCCTCAAGACCCTCACCGTGATTCACGACACGGTGGCGATGCTCGAGGCGCGCGGCGGTCCAGTCCCCGACCTCGCGACCCAGACGTTCGACGACCCGGCGGTCTACGAGATGCTCCGGAAGGGCCGCACCGCCGGCGTCTTCCAGTTCGAATCACCGCTCGCGACCGACACGCTTCGCTCCATCAAGTGCGACCGCTTCGACGACCTGGTGGCGTGCAACGCCCTCCTCCGTCCCGGGCCGCTCGACGCGGGCATGCACACCGTGTTCATCCGCCGGAAGCTGGGCCAGGAAAAGGTCAGCTACCCCCATCCGCTGCTCGAGGAGGTGCTCGAGCCGACCTACGGCGTCATCACCTACCAGGAACAGGTGATGCGGATCGCGAACGTGATGGCGGGCTTCACGCTCGCCGAAGCCGACGTCCTGCGAAAAGCGGTCGGCAAGAAGGACGCGGAGCTGATCCGGAAGGAGCTGGCGAAGTTCACCGAGCGCGGGCTGGCCCAGGGCCATCCGAAGAAGCTGATGGATGAGCTCGCGGCCCAGATCGAGACCTTCGGCCGCTACGGCTTCAACAAGTCGCACTCGGTCGCGTATTCCGTGCTCTCCTACCAGACCGCGTGGCTCAAGGCGCATCATCCCGCGGAGTTCATGGCGGCGCTGCTTTCCGCATGCATCGGCGACACCGACACCGTGGTGCAGTACATCAACGAAGCGCGGGACATGGGCCTCGAGGTCCTGCCGCCCGACGTGAACGAGTCGGGTTACAAGTTCACCGTCGTCGGCCCGACGCGAATCCGCTTCGGACTTGGTGCGGTGCGAAACGTGGGTCGCGGAGCGATCGACTCGATCATCGCGGCCCGGGAGAGCGGGCGCTTCGCGACCATCTCCGACCTCGCCGACCGCATCGACCTGCGGCTCGCCAACCGGCGGGTGTTCGAGTCGCTGATCGGTGCCGGCGCCTGCGACTCCTTCGAGGGACACCGGGCCCAGCTCATCGCCAACATCGAAACCGTCCTGGGCGAGGCGAGCCTCCAGCAGCAGGAGCGGGACGCGGGCCAGGAATCGCTCTTCGGAGAGTCGCCCGCCTCGAAGCCGGCCCATGCGACGCTGGCGCCGGTGCCGATCTGGCCCGAGGCCGAGCGGCTCGCGCGCGAAAAGGAAGTGCTGGGCTTCTTCATCTCGGGTCACCCGCTGGAGAAGTACCGCACCGAGGTCGAGCTCTTCAGCACCCGCACCACCGCTACGCTCTCCCGCTGGAGCGAGCACCAGGTGACCCTCGCCGCGGTCGTCACGGCGGTGAAGCGGCAGATCTCCAAGAAGACCGGGAAAGAGTACGCCCGGGTCACGGTCGAGGACTTCCACGGAACGGCGGAGGCGATCGTCTTCCCCGAGGCCTGGGCCAAGCTGAGCCAGACCATCAAGCCGGATCTGGCGATGCTGCTCACCGGGGGATACTCTGCACGGGACCGGGGCGAAGATGTGGCACCCTTCGTCGTCGAAGGGGCTCAGGCCCTCGATGATCTCCGCCGGACCGGTTCGCTCGCGCTCACCCTCCGTTGGAAGGGCCCCAACGGCATCACCGCTGATGTAATCCGTTCCGCTGCCGCGCTTTGCGCCGCTCATCCGGGCGCCGCGCCGGTCTATATTGAGTGGACTGGTCCCGACGGGACCCTGGTGCGGCTGCGTTCCCGCCGCCACCGGATCGAACCCGAAGACGAGGTCGTGAGCGCGCTGCGTGGTCTGCTCGGCTCCGACTCCGTCATGTTCGTGAAGGCCTGAGGCCGATGGCCAATCATTACGTGCTCGACGTCGAGAAGCCGCTGGTGGACCTCGAGCGCCAGATCGACGAATTGAAGAAGCTGCACGAGGAGCAGGGCGTGGACGTCGCCGACGAGGTGACACAGCTCCAGGCCAAGCTCGACGGGATGCGCGCGGAGATCTACGCCGGGCTCACCCCGATGCATCGCGTGCTCCTGGCCCGCCATCCCAAGCGCTGCTACGCCCTCGATTACCTGAACGGTGTCTTCACCGACTACATCGAGCTGCACGGCGACCGCCTCTACCGCGACGATCCCGCGATCGTCGGCGGCTGGGCCCGCCTCGGCGGCCACTCGGTCATGGTCATCGGGCACCAGAAGGGCCGCGACACCAAGGAGAATATCCGGCGCAACTTCGGGATGGCCCATCCCGAGGGCTATCGCAAGGCGCTCCGGCTGATGCGGCTCGCGGCGCGGTTCCACGCGCCGATCATCACCCTGGTCGACACACCGGGTGCCTACCCGGGCCTGGGCGCGGAGGAGCGCGGCCAGTCCGAGGCGCTCGCCACCAACATCCTCGAGATGAGCGCGTTCGAGACCCCGATCATTACCGTGGTCATCGGTGAAGGCGGCTCCGGCGGCGCGCTCGCGCTCGGTGTCGCCGATCGCGTCCTCATGTTCGAGAATTCCGTGTATTCGGTCATCTCGCCCGAAGGTTGCGCCGCCATCCTGTGGAAGGACGCAACCCAGCGCGAGCGCGCGGCCGAGGCGCTCAAGCTCACCGCGCAGGACCTGCTCCGCCTCAAGCTCATCGACGAAGTGATTCCCGAGCCGCTCGGCGGCGTCCACCAGGATCCGGACGCCGCGGGTGAATCGTTGCGCGAAGCCCTGCTTCGGCATCTCGGCGAGCTGCGCCGCATCCGTCCGGAAAAGTTGGTCCGCCGGCGGGTCGAGAAGTACGCGGCGATGGGACCGTACGCCGAGGTGTAATGCCCGCGACCGTCGAAGTGCGCTTTAAGGGCATCCGCAAGGACTACTTCCGCTGGCCAGACGAGAACGAGCCCCTCCGGCTCCGCGACGCCGTCATCGTGGAGACCGAGCGGGGTGTCGATTTCGGCCGTGTCACCTCGGTCGGAGATACCGCGGCGAAGAAGTGCGGCAGCTGCGGCACGTGCGAGACCGGGGTGAAGGGTCCGCCCGACACCTCGGACGGGCTCAAGCCGGTGATGCGGCTCGCCACCCAGGAAGAAATCCGCCAGGCCAACGACCAGCGAAAACAGGAAGACGAAATTCGCCGGTTCGTGGCCGAAAAGGCCCGCGGCCACGACCTCGCGATGCGGATCTCCGACACCGAGTGGCAGTGGGACCGGAAGAAGCTGACGATCTTCTTCACGGCCGAGCAGCGGGTCGACTTCCGCGCGCTGGTGCGGGAGCTCGCCGGCCAGTACCGGACCCGGATCGAGCTTCGCCAGATCGGCGTACGGGACGAAGCAGCGCGGATCGGTGGCGTGGGCCGCTGTGGTCGGGAGTATTGCTGCTCGACGTGGCTCAAGGACCTCTCGCCGGTGAGTCTCAGCCTGGCGAAGGACCAGCACCTCTCGCTCAATCCGGCGCAGATCTCCGGCGGGTGCGGTCGCCTGCTCTGCTGCCTCCGCTACGAGCACGAGTTCTATGTCGCGGCGCGCAAGCGCTTTCCGAAAGAGGGGAAGACCCTGAACACGGCTCGCGGACCGGAGAAGGTGGTCGCGGTCGACATCTTTCGTGAGCGGGTCTTTCTGCGGAACGAGGAGCAGGGTCCCCGGACCATCATGCTGGCGGAGCTGAAGCAGGAAATGGAGACCCTGGGTGAAGTGCTGCCGCTGCCCGCCGAGCGTCCGCCCCGCCCGGCGGTGCCGCAGCCGCAGCGTCCCCAGCAACAGCAGGAGACCCAGCAGCAGGGCGCGGCGCCCGCGGGCGAGCAGGACCCGACCAGGAAGAAGCGCCGCCGCCGCCGTTCCCGCCGCGGCCGTCGTTCCGACGGTGGCTCGCCTCCGCCGTCCGCCGAGAGCTGAATGGGGCGCTACTACCTCACGACGGCCATCGACTATTCCAACGGAGATCCCCACCTCGGCCACGCGCTCGAGAAGGTGGGGGCCGACTGCATCGCCCGCTATCGGAGGCTCCGGGGAGACCAGGTCCACTTCCTGATGGGGATGGACGAGCACAGCCAGTCCGTCATCGCGGCCGCCGAACGGGGCGGGACCACGCCGCGGGCATGGGTCGACGACATGGCGACCAGATTCGAGCGCTTCTGGGAACGGCTCGAGTGCAGCAACGACGACTGGATCCGGACCACGGAGCCGCGCCACGTCGCGGGTGTCACCGCGCTGCTCGATCGGATCCGCGAAAAGAATCCGGGTGACCTGTACGAAGGCGAGTACGAAGGTCTCTACTGCACCGGCTGCGAGGAGTTCAAGACCGAGGCGCAGATCGCGGACGGGCGCTGCCTCGAGCACCCGACGCTCGACCTGGTGAAAACGAAGGAGCGGAACTGGTTCTTCCGGCTCAGCAGGTACGCCGACGTGATGAAGCAGAAGATCACGTCGGGCGAGTACGCGGTCGATCCGGAATTCCGGCGGAACGAGGTGCTGCGGCTGATCGAAGATGGGCTGCAGGATATCTCGATTTCGCGGCAGCGGCTGCCGTGGGGCATTCCCTTCCCCGGGGATCCGCAGCAGACGGTCTATGTCTGGTTCGACGCGCTGATCAACTACCTGTCCGCGACCGGTTTCCCGAACGAGGGCTACGAGAAGCTCTGGCCGGCCGATCTGCATGTGGTCGGCAAGGGCATTACGCGTTTCCACTGCATCATCTGGCCGGCAATGCTTCTCGCCGCCGATGTGGCCTTGCCGAAGCGGGTGTGGGCCCATGGCTATGTGCAGTGGGAGGGCGCCAAGATGTCGAAGACCGCGGGCACCGCGGTGAGCCTGGACACCGCGATCGCCCGGCACGGTCCCGACGCGCTCCGCTACTACCTGCTTCGCGACATCGGCTTCTGGAACGATGGCGACTTCACCTGGGAGCGCTTCGACGCGCGCTACATCGCGGACCTGGCTGACGGGCTGGGCAATCTTGCGTCGCGATCGCTGTCGATGATCGCGCGCTATCGCGACGGCATCGTTCCATCCGGTCCCCCGACTTCGCTGGACGACACGGCAACCGGTGTCCTGGCCGCGTATTCCCATGCGCTCGATGAGGACTTCGATTTCGCCAAGGCGCTGCAGGCGGTGTGGGACCTGGTGAATGGCGCCAACCAGTACATCGTGCAGAAGGAGCCGTGGGCGCTCGCGAAGGCGGGGAAGGACGCCGAGCTGGACCAGGTCCTGGCGGCACTCGCGCGATGTCTCTATCGCATAGCCGTGCTCGTCGAGCCCTTCATTCCCGGGAAGGTGCGTGAGCTCTGGACGGGTCTCGGTCAAACGGCTGAAATCGACTCAGTCGCCTATGGTGCCCTCGTGAACCCGCCGGTCGGAGGCGTTCGCACCGCGAAACCCCCGGCAATGTTTCTCAAGCCGGCCACCTGACCGACTGACCGACCGACTGTCCGACGGGCCGACGATGTTAGCCTGACAATCGCTCTCAACACTGTCACTAAATCATTGCGACAGCGAATGTTACGCAGGCTTGACATGCCCCGGCTCACGGGGGATATTCCCCCGTCCTTTCGCAGTCCTTGGGGAGCGAGACCCCGAGTTACCGCTGGCCTCGAGTACCAATGAACTACGGCGAAGCGAAGAGCCTGGGAACCGATATTCTGCGCGCTGTCATCAGCGTCGCGGTGCTCGGTTTCGTGGTGATCTTCCTCGCCGGCATGGGCTACTCGAGCCGGAACATCTCCAGCGCGGAAGTCATCCAGACTGCGGCGATCGAGGCGCAGCCCGACACCATGGCCGCGCTGCTCGGCGACCAGCCGGTGCGTTTCGATCCCGCCGGTTCCCTGCTCCGGACCCTCGAGCCTCTCACGCTCTTCACCAAGAACATCAAGTCGGGCACCGAATCGATGGAGGCGACGCTCGCGCGCCTCGCGTCCACCCCGTCGGTGATGCCGACCCAGGGCTGGCTCATCAGCAACTTCTCGCATCACCGCTTCCACCCGCTGCTGGGGTACTCCCGTCCCCACCTGGGTATCGATGTGAGCGCGCCGCGCGGCACGCCGATCGAGGCAGCGGCGGGTGGCCTGGTGATCTCGGCGACGTGGGAAGGTGGCTACGGACGCATCGTGGAGATCGATCACGGCTGGGGCGTCATCACCCGCTACGCCCACACCTCACAGATCCTGGTGCGGGTCGGTGACCGGGTGCAGCGGGGCCAAGTGATCGCATTGGTTGGACAGTCCGGCCTCGCGGAAGGCCCCCACCTTCACTATGAAGTTCGGGTGAAGGGGGAGCCAGTCGATCCGCTCAAGTTCATTCTTCCGGCGGTATTCGCGGACTAGAACTTCACTTTCGGCGCCTCAGCCGCTTTCTCGTCCGTCAGCTCGAAGTACTCCCTCGGTTTTCCCAATCCAAAGATCTTCGCCGTGATATTGTAGGGGAATTGCCGGACGTACGCGTTCAGGTCCTTCACCTGGTCGTTGTAATCCTGCCTCGCCACCGCGATCCTGTTTTCGGTCCCGGTCAGCTCGTCCTGCAGCGCCTTGAAATTCTCGTTCGACTTGAGCTCGGGATACGCCTCGGCAACGGCGAAGAGCCGGCCGAGCGCCGCCGTCACGCCCTGGTTGGCGGCTGCCATGTCGCCCAGGTTACCGGTCTGCACGGCGGCGTTGAGCCTGGAGCGCGCCTCGGCCACGCCGATGTAGATGGTGGATTCCTGCTTCGCCACGCCCTTCACCGTCTCGACCAGGTTGGGAATGAGATCGGCGCGCCGCTGGAGCTGAACCTTGATCTGGCTCGCGGCCTGGTTCACCGACTCGTCCTTCCGCTGGATGGTGTTGTAGCCGCATCCGGACAGCGACAGGGCCGCGAGTACCGCCAGGGTGAACCGAGTGGAACGCATCAGTGCTCTCCTGCGTGATATTGGTCAATGAACCGGGTCGCCGATTCGACGATCCCGAGGTAGGACTGGAACAGCGCGGGTTCCGCCTTCCACGCCGTGTCCCGCCGGTGCGCGAGCAGCTCGAGGAGCGGCGCCTGCTCGACGAAGAGAAGCTTGGCGACCTGATCCGCCAGCTCGCGATCGCCGCTCGGTACCGGGTGCTCGAGCAGCACGAGTGTTGCCCGCAGCAGGACCCGCACCGAGCCGATGCTGTACCCGATCGCCACGGCGAGGGCCGCGGGATCATCACTGTGCAAGCCATACCCGACCCGCAGGCGAAGCAGCTTGCCGCGGAACTCCGACTCCAACGCGCGGCGCAGCTCCTCGCGTCGCACACTCTGTCCGGCGAGCGGGTCGGAGCCCCGCACCACCCGGTACGCCGTGCGAATGTCGGCGATCTCGATGGGGAAGACATCGGCCGCTCGCACCCACTCGGCCCGGGTGACGAGCAGGGGCGGCCCGAGATGTTCCTTGGCAAACCGCGCGAACTCCGGCCCCAGGCCCTGGAGCTCGGCGGGACCGAGCCGCTCGGCCACGACGAGGAGGTTGTGGTCCGACTTCCCGGGGATGTGGTCTCCGCGGATGATGGACCCCGACAGGACCGCGGAGTACCCGGAACCCAGCACGCTATCCGCGAGGGCGAGAAACGGTTCAATCACCTTAGAAGTCTCCTCCGGCGCCGCCGCCGCTGAACCCGCCACCGCCGCCGAACCCACCGAACCCGCCACCGCCGCCGCCGCCGCCAAACATCCCGCCGAAGCCACCACCGGAGCCGCCGAATCCACCGCCCCAGCCCGGTCCCCAGAAGATATTGGGTCCCCGACGGCGCCGACGCCGGCCCCCGGGGCCGCCCCCGGATGAAATGTTCGAGATGACGATCACCACGATGATGATGATCGCGAAGATGAGCCCGGCCGGAATTTTCGGCGCGCGCGAGTCGCGGTAGATCGCGCGGTCGCCGCCGGTGAGTATCGTGTCGGTGACGCCGAAGCCGCGGGCAATGATACCCGCTAGCGCGTCGACCCCGGTGCGGAGGCCGGGGCCATACCCGCCCTGGGCGAGTTGCGGAGTCATGAGATCACGGACGCGACCGGCGATGGCGTCCGTCACGAAGCCCTCGACGCCGCGGCCCGTCGCGATGAAAAGGCGGCCTCGCTGGCCACCGGTCTTCGGCACGAGGAGGATCACGAGGCCGGCGTTCTTGCGCTCGTCACCCACATCCGCCTTTGCGCCGACACCCCAGGCGCGTCCGATCTCGAGCGCGACATCGGACGGCGCGTAGTCACCGATCGTGGGAAGGGTGACCACGGCGATCTCGGCGCCGGTCGCGTCCCGCAGCCGCTGGATCTTGTCGGCAATCGCGCGGGCGGAGGCGGCGTCGACGACGCCGGCGATGTCGTTGAGGTATCCGGTGGGCTGGCCCGGGAAGAGATCGCGGATGCGGTCCTGTGCAATGGCAAGCGCCGCTACCGTCAGTTGTAGCAGCAGGAGGGCGAGCATAGCTTTCCGCCCCACGTGACCCTTGCCCAGGCCGGACATCGCTGACGTGGTACGCTCCCTCGCCCTGACAGGTTTCATCGTCCTCGCCCTCGGCGCCTGCGGCGGCCCCGATGTGGTGATCGAAGTGTCCATTCCCGACGAGACGGGGACGCTCACGCCACTCGCCGGCGCACGGCTGGTCCTGCTGCCCTACGACCGTGACAGCCTGCTGCAGGTCCTGGAGAACCGCGCGCCGTCCCCGCGGCCGAATGGCGCCCGGCTGGACAGCCTCTTCGACGCGTTCCGGGGGCCATTCAACGAGTATCTCCGGCTCTCCGCGGCTCTGGCGCGCGTGACCGACAGCGCCGTGAAGCGCGCCTTGCAGGACTCGGTGTCGCGCGCCCGCGGCGCGCTGGATGCCACGCGCAGCCGGCTCGAGCCCGCGATCGATTCGGAACGGGGCCGAATCCGCGCGTGGGAAGATACCGCGCACCGCGCCTACGACAGCATCGGCGGGCTCCTGGTTCGCCAGAGTATCCGCGACGCGGTGGTCGACTCCACGCGCTCCAACGGAAGGACGCGGATCAAACTCAAGCGTGGCGCCTGGTGGGTGACCGCCCGCGCCGTGAACGTGCAGGACCCGAATCGGGAGTGGTACTGGAATGTCCGGATCGAAGGTGACACGGTGAGACTCAATCCCCGGACTGGCAGGGTGAGGCCACGGTTATGACGGTTAGGGAGATTGGGGCGGTTGTCGCGCTGCTGGCGGTTGGGGCGGTTGGGGCTGTTTCGGCCCAGACTGCCAAGGCCGATCCGCTCGGCATGCGGACCAAAGGCAATGCGACCGCGCCGGTGACCGTGTATGAGATGTCGGACTTCCAGTGTCCCTTCTGCAAGCGCCAGGTCGACAACACCTGGCCGTTGCTGCAGAAGGAGTACATCGCGACCGGCAAGGTTCGCTGGATCTTCATCAACTACCCGCTGACGTCCATCCATCCGAACGCCGTCCCCGCCGCCGAGCTCGCGATGTGCGCCGGGCGGGCCGGGAAGTTCTGGGAGGCGCACGATCTCGTGTTTCGTACCCAGAAAGTCTGGGCACCGCTCAAGGACCCGGGCCCCTTCCTCTCATCCCTGCTCGATTCCCTCAAGCTCAAGAAGCCGTCGGTCCTGCAGTGCCTCGAGAAGGGGGAGACGCGCGGGGAGATCCAGAGTGACGTGGAGGGCTCGATTCGCTCCGGGGCGCAGAGTACACCCACGTTCTACATCGAAGGCGGGCTGATGCTCGGCGCGCAGCCGGTAGAGCTGTTCCGCGCGGTGCTCGATTCCATCATCGCAGTAAAAACCAGGAAGCCGTGAAGGCCTCCGGAAGAATCAAACACTCAAGGGCAGGCATCACCCCAATCGGGCCGTCGAACACCGCCTTCCTCTCGGAGCCACCAACCCTCGGTCTTCCCACTCCGCAGCTGGAGCCAGGTCTC
>DATEOL010000420.1:0-5990 GCA_035274025.1 Gemmatimonadales bacterium
CGTAGCCCCGGCCCCCCTTGATCTGCATGAGGTCGTCCATCATCCGCCAGCCGACCTCGGTGTTCCAGAGCTTGGCCATCGCGGCCTCGAGCCGGATGTCCGCGCCTTCACGGTCCGCCAGCAGCGAGCCCAGATCGGCGATCGCCTCCATGGCGAACGTCTCCGCGGCCATGCGGCCGATCTTCTGCGCGATCGCGTCGTGCTTGCCGACCGGCTGGCCCCACTGCACCCGCTCGCTGGCCCATTTCCGCGCGATCTCCACCGCGCGCTTGGCTCCCGCGGCGGATCCCGCGGGGATCGTAAGCCGTCCGGTGTTGAGGGTGATGAGCGCGAGCTTGAGGCCCTTGCCTTCGCCCCACAGCACGTTCTCGACCGGGACCTTCACGTCCTTGAAGTGGAGCAGGCCGTTCTCGATGCCGCGCAGTCCCATGAAGTGAAGGCGGCGCACGACTTCGACGCCGGGCCAGTTCGTCTCCACGATGAAGGCCGTGATTTTCTTGGGACCCGTTCGGGCCATCACGACCATCAGGTCGGCGACGGTGCCGTTGGTGCACCAGAGCTTCTCGCCGTTGAGGATCCAGTGCTGCCCGTCCTCGCTCAGCACCGCGCTGGTCGCAAGTCCTGCCGGGTCGCTGCCGACCCCCGTCTCGGTGAGCGCGAACGCGGAGATCGCGCCCTTCGCCAGCATCGGGAAGTATTTCTTCTTCTGAGCATCGGTGCCGAAGAGCTTGAGGGGGACCGGCACGCCGATCGACTGGCTCGCCGAGACCAGCGCGGTGAGGCTGCCGTCGACGCTGGTGATCTTCGCGACGGCCCTGGTGTACATCAGCTGCGACAATCCGAGCCCGCCGTACTCCTCGGGGATCTTGATGCCGAAGGCGCCCATCGCCTTCAGGTCCTCGACGACGTCGGCGGGGACCTTTGCCTCGCGGTCGATCTTGTCGCCGTCCACCCGCTCCGCGAGGAACTGGTCGAGCCGGGCCAGGAACGGTGCCGCCTTCGCCACGTCCTCCGGTGCTGGCTCGGGGAAGGGATGGATCAGGTCGAGGCGAAGCCGTCCCTCAAAGAGCTCTTTGACAAAGCTCGCGTTCCACTCCTGCTCCCGCGCCGCCTCGGCGACTTCGCGCGCTTCCTGCTCGCTGGGCGAGGACGGGGTGAGGGGAGGACGGGAGGACTGCGGCTCTTTCAGTGTCGTGGTCATGTTGGCCTGTTCACCTGGCGGTTGCTGTTCACTTGAGCCGGCCGGCGATCCCATGGAGAATCAGCCCGACCACGTGTGCCTTCCGTTCCTTCACAAAGTCCTTCGCGTCGGCGTCCAGCCCGATCGCCGGCAGGTAGGTCCGCGCGTGCACCATCGGGAACCAGCAGAGCGAGACCATGCTGAGCAGCAGGTGCGCCGCTTCCCGCGAGCGCCGGTCGTCGAACCCGAGCTCGGCGACGATCGCGGCGAGGGCCTCCTGCCCCGCGGCGCGCGCGACGTCGGGATACTCGGGGCCGTCGCCCAGGGCCTGGCGCTCCATCAAGCCCACCAGGTTCGGGCGCTCCGCGAGAAAGTCGAAGTAGTCGTTCACGACGGCGGCGAGGATCACTTCGGGCTTTTCGTTGCTCGCCATCGCGCGGTCCCGGCCCGCGAGCACCGCGGCACGTGCCTCCGCGAAGCAGCGCTCGAGGACCGCGCGCCAGAGCTCGGCCTTGGAGCCGAAGAAGTAGCCCGGCGTCCCTCGGGAGACGCCAGCCGCACTACCTACGTCCGTGAGACTCGCCGCGTCATATCCCCGGCTCGCAAAGAGCCTCTCCGCGGCGTCCAGAATCGACTCCCGGGACCGAGCGGCGTTCCTCTCATTGACGGGCTGACGGCCCGATGGGCTGACGGACGGTGATGCCATGCCCTGCAACTTGCTTGTTAGCCAGCAAGCTGTAAAGGGCTGCTTTTTCGGTATACTTTCGGTTCATGGAGCAGGCAGCCCGTCCGCCCGTCGGCCCATCCGCCCGTCGCGTCTTGCTGGCGGACTGTGACGCGATGTTCGTCGCCGTGGCTCGCCTGGTCGATCCCGAGGGCGCGGGGAAAGCGAAGCTTCTCGTGGCTGGGGGACGCCGGGGCGAGCGGGGCGTTGTCTGTTCCGCCTCCTACGAAGCGCGCGAGTTCGGGGTACGAAGCGGCATGCCGATCTCGCAGGCCGAGCGACTCTGTCCCAACGCGATGTTCGTCCCGGTGCCGCGGCGCGAATGCATGGTCAAGGCGCAGGAGATTCGCGACGTGCTGGAGGAATGGTCGCCGATCGTCGAGCCGGCGAGCATCGACGAGTTCTACCTGAGCCTCGCGGGGACCGAGGCGCTCTACCGCCGTGAGCCGCTCGAGGTGACGGCGGGTCGCATCCGGCAGGATATCCTCGGGCGCACCGGCATGTCGGTGTCGTTCGGGGGCGGCAGCAATCGGCTGGTGGCGAAGATGGCGGTGGAGTTTGCGAAGCCGAAACCGGGGACCGGGGGACAGGGCGTGTTCATCGTGCCCGATGGCGGTGAAGCGGACTTCGTGGCACCGCTCGACCTGGCACTCATTCCCGGGATCGGTCCGCGCTTCGCCGAGATCCTGCGGCGCAAGGGACTGGTGAAGGCCAGGGACGTGGTCCCTCTCGATCGCCAGACGCTCGAGCTCTGGTTTGGTCAGCGCACCGGGGTCTGGCTCTTCGACAAGGTCCGTGGCATCAGTCGGACAGCGGTCATCGGCCGCGGCGACGCCAAGTCCGTGAGTCGGGAGAACACATTCCCCGAAGACCTGATCAGTGATGACGATATCGAGACCGACCTCGTCCGGCTGACCGCGCGGGTGTGCCAGGACCTGCGTGGGGACGGCCTCGTCGCCCGGACCATCACCATCAAGCTTCGCGATCACGACTTCCGGACCCGCCAGACTGCGCGCACCCTGGATGATCACGTCTCGTCCGACCGGGTGATTGTGCCGGTGGCGCTCGAGCTCCTCACCAAGCTCCGCCGGGAGCGCCGCTGCGCCGCGCGACTCATCGGGATCGCGCTCAGTCACCTCGCGCCGGCCGGGCGCCCGCGGCAGCTCGGGCTGTTCGGATCCTTCGAGGCCAGGGAAACTGATCGAGACCGCAAGGTCGCCGCGACGGTCGACACGATCGCCGAAAAATTCGGGCGAAAGTCGATCGGCCCGGCGCGCATCATCGATCGGTAGGGGCGAGGCATGCCTCGCCCGGGCCGGGCATTGTCCGGCCCCTACAACAAGTGAATGGCCGTCGCCTTCAGTGCCACATGCAGCCTCTGGCCCGCGGCGATCGATTGGGTCTCGACCGACGCCGCGGTGACAGACGCGAGCAGCGGAATTCCTTCCAGCTCCAGGTGCACGTGCGCGATCGGCCCCAGCCGTTCCACGCGCCTGACCACCGCGTCGAAGCGATTCCTCGGATAGCCTTCGAAGGGTGAGCTGCTCACCAGGAGGTCCTCCGGCCTGATCACCGCATGCGCCTCGCCTTCCCGCTCCGCGACCACTTCGAGACCGAGCGAGCCGCTCACGAATCGCGCGGGGAATCGGCCTTCTTCACTCGGTCCGCTGCGGGTGACCGTCCCCTTGAGCACGGTCCCCGAGCCGAGGAAGTGGGCCACGAATGGCGAATTGGGGAAGCGGAAGACATGCTCCGGCGACCCGGACTGCGCGACACCGCCATCGGCAAGCACCGCGACGACATCCCCGAGGCGAAGAGCGTCGTCGACGTCGTGCGTGACATGGAGGGTGGTCACTCCCTCGCGCTCCCGCATCAGCTGCAGCTCGCGCCGCAGCACCCGGCGGAGCGCCGGGTCGACCGCGGCGAACGGTTCATCGAGGAGCAGGATGCTGGGCCGCGGCGCGAGCGCGCGAGCGAGAGCCACGCGCTGCTGCTCCCCACCCGACAGTCCCTCGATGCCGCGATCGAGAAGCGGCGCGATTCCCAGCAGTCCGGCGAGCTCATTCACCCGGGCGCGGCGCGCATCGGAAGGAAATTCCCTGAGGCCGTAGCCGATGTTCTCCGCGACGGTGTAGTGCGGAAAGAGATGGTACGACTGGTAGACGAATCCGATCCCGCGGGCCTCCGGTGCCAGCCCGGTCACGTCCTGCCCGTCGAGCGTGATCTGGCCGCTCGTGATGGGAACGTGGCCCGCGAGGGCCTCGAGCAGCGAGGTCTTGCCGGACCCGGTGGGTCCGATGATGAGTCCGTATCCGCCCGATGGGACATCGATGGTCACCCCCTCGAGGGTGAACTTCCCGATGCTGAGGCCAACCTCCTCGAGACGGATCACCGTGGGGCGCGACGCGGTTCAAGCCAGCGGAGCAGGATGAAGACGAGGAGCGCCACGATCAGCAGCAGGGCCGCCACCGGGACAGCCGCGGGCAGTCCGTAGAGGGTGAAGCGATCGAAGATCAGGATGCTCGCGACCTTCGGGTTGTAGACCAGGATCACGATCGCGCCGAACTCGCTCACGCTCCGTCCCCACGCCAGCAGGGCGCCGGCCAGGATGCCGCGTCCCGCGAGGGGCAGGGTGACCCGGCGGAACGCGCTCCAGCCGCTGTCGCCCAGCGTTCGGGCGACGCGCTCGAGCTTGGGATCGACCGTCGCGAAGGCCTCCCGGGCGCCGCTCACGAGCAGCGGTGCCGACACGAACAGCATCGCCGCGATGATGCCAGGCACGTGATTCACGATCTCGAGTCCTGCCCGGCCCAGCGTGCCGCCGATCGCGGACTGCCGACCCAGGAAGAGCAGGAGCGCGATGCCCGCCACCGGATGGGGGATCACGACCGGGAGGTCGAGGATGCCGCGGAGGAGTCCGCTTCCCGGGAATCGATAGCGTGCCAGGGCGTATCCCAGCGGGACGCCGAGCAGGAGGGCGACCAGGGTCGCGGCGCTGGCCGCGAGCACCGTGAGGGCGATCGCATCGCGGACTTCTGCGTCCTGCGCCGCGGCCCAGAGCGCGCCCGGGGTCGCCTCGAGGAGCAGCCGTAGCAGGGGGCCGATGATGAACAGCACGAGCAGGGCGCCCAGGAGGGCGCCGGTCGCGCGAGCAGGGGACACGCGGAGACTCACGGACCAAATGTATCTTTCCGCTCGCACCATCACAGACCGACGGAACGACAGTCCGCCCGACCGACGAAGACGGAGCCCCCCATGCCCATGAGCACCGCGCTGCAACGCGCGATGAACGACCAGATCCAGAAGGAGTTCTACGCCCACTACCTCTACCTCGCGATGTCGGCCTGGTTCGAGGAGCGGAACTTCGAGGGCTTCGCGAAATGGATGCGGATCCAGGCGGATGAGGAACGCAACCACGCGATGCGGATCTTCGACTTCGTGCTCGATCGCGGTGGCAAGGTCCGCCTGGAGGCGATTCCCGAGCCCGGCTCCAAGTGGAAGACCGCGCTCGAAGTGTTCGACGCTGCGCGGAAACACGAGGCGATGGTGTCGAGCAGCATCAACGACCTGTATTCCCGCGCGACAGCGGAGAAGGACTATGCCTCCCAGGTGATGCTGCAGTGGTTCATCACCGAGCAGGTCGAGGAAGAGAAGACCAGCACGTCCCTCGCGGAGCGGCTTCGCCTCGTGGGCGACAGCGCCACCGGCCTCATCATCCTCGATCGCCAGCTGGGCGAGCGCACCCGCGCGGAATAGTCGTGCGCATCGGCTTCCTCGGCCTCGGGGCGATCGGACGCCCCATCGCGACGCACCTCGCGCGGACGCACCAGCTGCGGGTGTGGAATCGCACCGCGGCCAAGGCAACGTCGTTCGCGAAGGAATCCGGCGCGGAAGCGGTGGCCGCGCCGGGTGACGCGGCGATGGATGCGGAGGTCGTGTTCACATGCCTCCCCAATTCGCCGGAAGTCGAGCAGGTACTGGGCGAGGGTCTCGAGGCGGGACTCGGCGCCGATTCGACCCTCGTAGACCTCACCTCGGGGATTCCCGAGACCTCTCGGCGGATTGCCGGGCGGCTGTCGAATCGCG
>DATEOL010000421.1:0-7243 GCA_035274025.1 Gemmatimonadales bacterium
CTGAGAAGGACCTAAGGACCGAAGACCTAGCGGGACGCGGCCGCCGCCTGCTCCGCCGCGGCTTCCAGCGCCGCCGCGACGGCCCGGGCGATCGCGTCTTCCGACCCGACCTGGCGGAAGAGCGGATGGAGCGCATCGAGGACGAGGTCCGCACCCGCTGCCACGGAAATGCGCCGTTGCAGCGTCGTGCGGGACAGCGACGCGGTCGGCGCCTCGGCCTGACGGGGCCGGAGGGCCCGCGCCGAGCGGCCGCGGGAAGGCAGCATCGTCTCCAAGGCGCCCAGCTCCTCGGGCGCGGGAACGCTCGGCCCCAGGGCGGAGGCCACCCGACGCTCGAGCACATCGCCGGTCAGTCCGGAGAACTCGCGCGCGAGCGCATCGAGCGACGCGCCTTCCATCTGGCGCAGCTTGATGCCGAGCACCTGCAGCATGTGGCGGTAGCGATACACCGCCGCGGTGCCCCGGCCTTCGGGCGGATCGACCAGCCCCTTCATCACGTAGAAGCGAATGGTGCGCTCGGACGGACGCGCCCGCGCCGCGACGTTGACGGGGACGACACCGGAAGCTTCGAGCACGGTGCCGCTGAGCGCGGCGAGGTCACGCAGGCTCCACGGCGCAAGCGCGTGATACGCGCGCAGCGTGAGCAGCGCATCGCGTGAGGCAGGAACGTGTGACGGTGTGACGAGCGGAATGGTCATGGTGACAGGCATCAAATTGATCTTGTGATGCCGCGAGCGCCAGAGGGCAGTTCCAAGTCACTGAATGTGCCCCTCGGGAAAGTCAAGAGTGCCACAGGAGTGCGTCCTCGAAAAAGCTATCCGCATAAGTCAATGCGGCCCGGAGAGATCAGCTCGCCCCGCGAACCACTTATGCGGATGGCTTTTTCAGCGACGCACCCCCCATCCATCACGTGTAACAATCCAAACTGACCCACTCCCGCACGGGTGCAATCATTTGCGGACGCTCGCGTGATCGTGTACCACGCTCGCGCTTTCGCGATGACACACGCCATTCATGCGTGCGCGATCTTCACTCCATGCGCGGAACATCACTCGTCGAATCCATGGCCGCTCTCGTCGTCCTCGGCATCGTCGGCGCCATCGCGGTGCCGAAAGCGGTCTCGCTTCGCGACCGCATCCTGGTCGAGCGGCACGCGCGCGCCGTCATGACCGCGTATCAGCGCGCGAGGCTCGCGGCCCTGCTGGGCTCCTCACGCGTCATCCTGCACACGTCGTCCGACGAATTCACGGTCTGGGTACTTCGCGGGGTCGATTCGAGCCTCGTGTGGCGCGCCTACGGGCCCCTCAACGACGGCGTGACCTTCACCGGACCGGCGCGGACGCAGTTCACGCCCGCGGGGCTCACGATGGGCCTGGCGAATGGACGGTTTGGCTTGACTCGGGGCGGGATCAGCCGGACGGTGGTGGCGTCGCGGCTGGGGCGGCTCCGGGTGACGTCCCCTCGCCGGGGCCGAAGACGACATCCACGTGCACGACGATGTCCGGATTCATCTTGAAGGCGCCCAGTATCCGCGAGAGGCGGGTGACGCCGTAGTCACGCACGTTGAGCGGGAAGGTCGAGGTCAACTGAACGCCGTCCTTCCCGAAGCGGACGATGGCGGGAATGGCCACGTCGCGCGTCACCCCGTGGAGCGTCATCTGTCCGCTCAGCGTGACGACCGACGAGTCGGCTTCCTGATGCTGCTCCGAAACCCCGCGGAGCTCGAAGCGCATCACCGGAAAGCTGTCGGCCTCCATCGCCTTCATCATGTCCTTGTCGCGAAGCCCGTTGCCGGTCTTGAGCGTGTTGACCTGTGCCTCGACGTGCCCCCGCACGTCGCGCACATCCGATCCGCCGGTCATGGAGCCGGTCACGGTGCTCGTCGTGCCGGTGAACGCTCCCAGGGTCGCCTTGGCATCGAAGCTGAGCGTCCCGCGGACGACGTTGCCTGAAGAGATGACCCGCTGGGCGGAAATGGCTGGCACGGACACGACCAGACTGAGCACCACGATAGACGCGAGTGCCGGCAGGCGTCCGGCGTTCATCGAGTGGGGACGCCGGGGGCTTTCAGTCGGTAGCGGCGAACCTTCTGGATCAGGGTGCTCCGCGCGATGCCAAGAATGAGCGCGGCGCGGCGCTTGTTCCAGCCGGTGAACTGCAGCGTGGCGAGGATGTGCCTGCGTTCGACCGCCTCGAGGGGCTCGGGTTGCAGCGTCGGAGTCGCCGGAGCGAGAGAAGACGCGAGCGCGGGACGATCGAGCCCCGGAAGGCTCAGGTCGACGACGACGGCGGCCAGGTCGTTATTTGCGAGTTCAGTCGAGGGCTGGGCCGGATCGGTGGGAGCCACCACGGGGAATCCACCGTGCTGGAGCGCGTCCTCGAGCTGCCGGGCGCGGGAGGCGTCCTGGGAAATCACCAGGATTGGGTGCCCCACCATGGCCTCAAAGTATGGCAGAAGTTCAGTGCGCGAAAGCCGATCAACATGTGATTCTCACCCCGCATGATCATGTCCCCGGGGCGTATGGATGGCCCCGCTTAGAGGGGACGCCCAAGTGGCCGGAGGGGGCACACGCAACATGCGAGCCGGTGATCTGACGATCTGACGACCTGGAATGAGCTCGGCACGCCGATCGCCAGAATTGCGAGCTGGCCAGACCGCCTGATAGAAAAAAAGGACGGCCGTCCAGCCTTTCGGCTGCAACGGCCGTCCCACACACGGACCGGTTGAGGTCGGAGCTTTCGCCGCCGTTCTTCTCCTGCCCGCCGCCGATGGCTGATTTACCCGTCGGTAGGGCGAACAAGGGCCCCAGCTTTGATCCCCAGGCCAGCTGGCCGGCTCACCTGGTTCATCCGTGCAAGCGCTGCGGGTCTGGTCGGGTCGCGGACCGACCTTCCGCACTGCACCCCGAGGCGCCAAATCGGGGCGGCTGGAGCACGCGACTGGCTCCAACTGTCCGGATCGGGTGGCCACCGGGATCTCAAGAACCGTCCAGTGCACGGGGCACCGGCTGTTCCTCCCCCGACGATCCTTCCGGACCGGAGTTGCTGAAGCAGCCCCTGATGAGTTCTGCTTCGACCTCTCCGTGGATCCAAGATAGGAACTCGGAAAAATCGCGCAAGTCCCTGATTTTATTCGGGTTAGGCCACTTCGTGACGTTGAAAATGTGGATGGGGAACTGCCAGCGGTTTCATAACATCTGCCGTGTCGTCACAGTTTGTGGAAATGTGTATCCACATATACAGGACGGCATTGTGACTCCGCACTCAGCACAGCTACGCAACACTATGCCGACACAGACTCGACAGCTGGGAGCGGGGAGCGGGAAAAGGAAAACGGGAGCGGGAGTCCCTGCTTCCCGCTCCCGCTCCCTGGCTTATGACTCCAGCCCCACCTCGATGTATCGATAGACCGGGTCGTCGGGGTACCCGGAGACAAACAGCGCACCCCCGGATGCCGATGCCCACCAGCCGCCAAGGAGCTGGCTTGGCGCATCCAGCTCCTGCACGACGGGACCGAACCAGCGCCGGATATGGCGAAGCTCGGGAGCCCGGCGTCCCAGCATGGAGATGAGGGCACCATCGCCCGCCGTGGCGCGGAAGAAATGGGCGAGGGCATGAGAGCGCTGGACGAACTCTACTGCCTTTACGCCAGGCTCGTCGAAGAGGACCCGGCCCTCGAAGACATCCATGGGAGGTGCGTCGAGCCTGGGTCCGAGGTAAACGAAGCGACGCCCTTCGGGGGTCCGGCGCTCGACCAGGGCAGCGGCCGTTTCGCTGGTCAGGCGGGCGGCATGAATGAGGTCATCGTCCAGGAGGATCCCGACGACGCTGGTCCATTCCAGGGCAGCGAGGGCCGTATCGACGGGGCAACCGGCCACGTCATCGAACGCCAGGAACCGGGGCGATTCCCCGGCCCGGACCACGAAATGCCCGAGGGCTTCGGCCCGGTCAGTGAAAGTCCGGATGGCGAGAGTTTCACGCATAGACATGACCAAAAGATAGCGACACCTGGCCGCATTCTGGCTGGCTCAAGCCACCTATTGACAAATCCGAAAACGGGCCGGATGTTCGCTCCGTATGGGATTCGCAGTTCCCCACTCGTAACTCCCTGTGAGTGTTCAGCCGCCGATCGCCAGCGATCGAGCGGCTTTTTTCCTGGCCCTCACGGGGCCAGTCAACACCACGGAGCCCAGGCTCCCCGACAGTAAGAGGCTTTGCCATGGCGCAGGGCACGGTCAAGTGGTTCAACGACGCGAAGGGCTTTGGGTTCATTGCGCAGGAAGGCGGCAAGGACGTATTCGTGCACCACACGGCGATCCAGCAGGACGGGTTCCGTTCTCTGCGCGAAGGCGACCGGGTAGAATTCGAGATCGTCGAAGGCCCGAAGGGCCTCCAGGCATCCAACGTTCGCAAGGTCTGAGTCTTACGTTTTTCGCACTTCGGCGCCTCGCGCCACTGATGGTGGTCCTCGCGACCACCAACCCACTTACCGCCCAGAGCTCCGCTGCTCTCGAATTCATGGGATTCAGGCCCGGAATGTCCTCGGCCGATGTCCAGGCCCGGGTCTCCGCGCTGGGCGGAAAGTGGTCCTGCAGTCTTTCCAAGGTCGATTCGCGATTCTCGGAGTGCCGCGCCACCATCAACGCCGACGCGGGCGGACAGTTCCAGCTCATCGGCTCCGTCGTGGGCGGCACGACTGCAATCCTCCTCATCAGCGGAGAGGTTGAAGACTCCGCCCTCACTCGCTGGGTCGATGACCTGTCCGCGAAATACGGCAAGGTCACCGCACGCCTCGCGAACACCCAGGCCATGTGGCAATGGGTGCGGGCCCGGCGGATGATACGGATCACCACGCGGATCGAGCGCAGCAATCGGGTCGCATCCGTGAGCCTGGTCGACGGCATCACGCTCGACAGCCTCGGAGGAGGATGAAGGGACCGATGCGCATCGCCACGGCGCTCACCGTCCTCCTGCTGACGGCGTGCCGGCCGTCGGCAGAACCGGTGCGCATCGGGCTCGCGGGACCCTTCTCGGACCCTGTCGTCGGCGCCCCGATGCGAAAGGCCGCCGAGCTGGCGGTGGAGGAAGTCAACGCAGCCGGCGGGATCGGTGGACGGCCGATCGAGCTCATCGCGCGGGACGATCGCGGTGATCCCGACTCGGCCGTTTCCGTTGCCGCGGACCTGGTGGCCGAAGGCGTGGTCGCCGTCATCGGCCACATCTTTTCGGGCACCACGCTCGCCGCGGCTCCGGTCTACGGCGCCGCCACCAATCCGATTCCCGTCATCACGCCCTCTTCAACGGCACCCGAGTTGGCGCAGGCGGGACGGAACGTGTTCAGGCTCTGTCCCACCGATCTCGAGCACGGTGCGGCGCTCGCGACCTGGATCCGCCAGGGGCTGAAGCTCACGCGCGCCGCCGTCCTCTACCTCAACAACCCCTATGGGCGTGGCGTCCGGCAGTCGTTCGTGACCAGGTTCACGGCCCTGGGCGGCGTCATCCTCGAGTCCGATCCGTACCTGGGCGACTCGCCGGATGTCGGCACCTATCTCGAGCGTATCAAGGAAAGCGGGAAGGCCGAGCTGCTGGTGGTCGCGGGCAACCGCATCGAAGCCGTGGCAGTGCTCAACGCGGCTCGCTCCCGCGGGATCATGCTGCCGGTCTTCGGGGGGGACGGCCTCGAGGGCATGGAGCAGGACGGCCCGATTGCCGAAGGCACCACCCTCACCGCGGCCTACTTCCCGACGCTCGACACGCCACAGAACCAGCGGTTCGTCAGGACGTACCTGGCCAAGTATCCCGGCAGCGTGGCGCCGAACCAGCCGGCCGCGGCGACCTACGACGCCGTCTTCCTGCTGCGTGACGTCATCGGCGTAGCCGGGACCAACCGCCGGGCCATCACGACCGCGCTCACGACACTCGGTGGTGACATCCCGCCCTACCAGGGAGTCACCGGCATCCTCGCCTTTGATGGCCAGGGAGACCTGGCGCGCATGCCAGTGCTGATCGGGGTCGTGAAGAACGGGACCGTCGTCCAGGTGGAGCGCACTCCGTGAACGTGCTCCGCAGTCTCCGGAATCGCCTGCTGGCGGGACTCTTCCTGCTCCTCCTGCTTTTCCTGGCTCTGGTATTCGCCGGCATTGGCAGCCTCCGCGCGGTGAACCGCGCGGTGGAATTCGAGCTGACGACCCTCGCGGCGAGCTCCGATCTCGCGACCGACCTGGTGGGATCGGCCGCCGACCAGGTCCGGGCGGGCGAGTCGTATCTCAACCAGCCTTCGCAGGACGTGGCCCTCGAGTTCCTGCGACTCGGTGACAGCACGCACTCCTATCGCCGCCGTTTTCGCCTCCTCCCCGGCCTCACCGCCGACGACCAGTCGGCCCTCAACCGGGTGGAGTCGAGCCAGGCACAGATGGAGGTCGCGTACGCCGAGGCGCACGCGCTCCGCGACCTGGGCCGGGAGGCTCCCGCTCTCGCGCGCGCTGCCCAGGCCCGGGCACCGGCGGAATCACTCATCGCCGATGTTCGCGCGCTCACCAACCGCCAGCAGCAGCGCGTCACAACCCGGATCGACGCGCTGCGAGCGCGCGCCGGACAGCGCGAAGCGCTGGTATGGCTCCTCTTCGCGAGCGCCATCATTCTCGGCGTCGGGACCGCATTCGTGACCGTGCGCTCGATCGACGGCCCGCTGCAGCAGCTCATCGACGCAGCCCGGCGCTTCGGCGATGGCGACCTGCGACCTACGGTGCTCGGCGAAATGCCGGCGGAGTTGGCAACCCTGGCCCGCGCCATGGGTCAGATGGGTGCCAAGCTTCGCGGCGTCATCGACAGCGTGATCCGGGAATCCAAGGGAATCGGCCTCTCAGCCGGGGACCTGTCGGCGATGAGCGAGGAGCTCGCGGCGGGGAGCTCGGAGATCGTGCGCGCGATCGGCGGCATCACCCAGAATGCGGGGCGGCAGGTCGAGGAAGTGCGGAGCGCGGACGAGGTGATCGCGACCTGGCGGGAGACCGCCGCGCGCGATGCCACGGTGGCCGAGCGGGTCGTCGCGGAAGGTGAACAGGTCTGGCTGCTCGCGGACCATCAGCGCCGCGACCTCACCCAGGCGGCATCGTCGCTCTCCACGTTGCGGCAGGCGGCGCAGACCGGGGGCTCGGGCGCAAGAGACCTCACCCGCAGCGCGGACCGGATCGCCGAGCTGCTCGACCTGACCCGGCAGCTCGGCGCCCAGAGTGAAGTGCTC
>DATEOL010000422.1:0-9082 GCA_035274025.1 Gemmatimonadales bacterium
GCGTCGAAGGAGACTCCCCTCGTCGCGGCCTTCCTGAGGGCCATCCGGGCGGAAGGGGGGCAGCCGCGGTTCGTCACCAAAACCGGAACGGCCGATCTCAACGTAGTGGGACCGGTGTGGCCGACCGTGCCGATGGCGGTCTATGGTCCGGGGGACAGCGCACTGGATCACACCCCGGATGAACATGTCGAGATCGCGGAGTACGAGAGGGCCATACGTGTCCTTGTTGGTATGCTGGAGGGATTGATGGGGGATAGCCGAGTGGGATGGTCGGATAGATCGATCCCAACCGCCCCAACCGCCTTAACCGCCTGAACCGCCTGAACCGCCTCAACAAGGAGGCCGGGAAATGTTGAACCAAGTGCGGTACGCCGCGCGGGCACTGGCCCGGACCCCGGTTTTCACCCTGACCGCGATCCTCACGATCGCGCTCGGCATCGGAGCGAGCACCGCGATCTTCAGCGTGATGAACGCGGTGCTCTTGCGGCCACTGCCATATCGGGACGCGGACCGACTGGTAACGGTATGGAGCGACCTCACGGCGCGAAACGTCAACGACTTCCCGCTCCCGCCCGGTGACTTCTATGACCTGCGAAAACAAGGAACGCTGTTCGAGGAGACCGCAGCGCTGGTCACCTTTCGCCAGCCTCTTCGTCGCGGCGAAGGTGAACCCGAGCTGGTGCGTGTCGCCGGCGTCACGACGAACCTGTTTCGCACCCTGGGCGTCCGGGTCCCTCTGGGACGCGATTTCGTCGATGACGATGCCACGCCGCAGGCGCCCCCGGCGCCAGGCGCTGCGGCTCCTCCCGCCCCCCTCCCCGCCGTTGCGATCCTGAGCCACGAAGCCTGGGTGAACCGGTTCGGCAGCGATCGGGAAATCATCGGGCGCAGGATCGATGTCGGCGGGCAGAGCGCCGAAGTCGTTGGCGTGCTCGAACCGGGCGTGGAGTTGCTCTTTCCACCGGCCGGCGGCGTCGACCGGCGTCCGGAGATCTACACCGCGCTCCGGATCGACCTGGAAAATGGCGGTCGCCTCAACGTCTTCCTTCGCGTCGTGAGCCGGCTCAAGCCCGGCGTGTCGCGCGAACAGGCACAGGCCCAGGTCAATACGCTCGTGGCGGACCTGCGGCAGCGGTTTCCGATCAAGGCCACTGCGGGTTTGCGGATGCGGGTCGAGTCGATGCACCAGGACCTCTCGGCGGATGCGAAGCCCACGATCACCGCGCTGATGGGCGCGGTCATGTTCGTGCTGCTCATCGCGTGCGCCAACGTGGCGAACCTGCTGCTGGTGCGGGCGTCGGGCCGGGAGCGCGAGCTCGCGGTGCGGGCCGCGTTGGGTGGGCGTCGAACCGACCTGCTCCGGCCCGTGTTGCTCGAGAGCCTGCTTATCGCGGTACCGGGGGCACTGGTAGGAATCGGGCTCGCGTTCGCGGGACTCAAGCTCCTGGTCTCCATCGGACCCGCTGACCTGCCGCGGCTCGACGACGTGAGTCTCGATCCACGAGTCCTGGGATTCACCGCGCTCGCGACGTTCGGCGCCGCGGTGCTGTTCGGCCTCTTTCCCGCCGTGCGCGCGTCACTGGTCGATGTCGGCGACGTTCTGCGCGCCGGCGGGCGGCAGCCTTCGCTGGCCGGACCGCGGGGCCTGGCGCACGCGGTTGTGGTGGGCGAAGTGGCGCTCGCGTTCGTGCTGCTGGTGGGTTCCGGCCTGATGGCGCGGACGGTGCTCGCCCTCTATCGCGCCGACCCGGGCTACGATCCGAACGGCATCCTCACCTTCCAGCTTCCCGACCTCGGCAACCGTAACGATACCGCTCGCGCCGCGTTCATCCAGGACCTGAAGGGCCGGTTGGCCGCGCTTCCTGGCGTGTCCGGCGTCACCGCGGTGAGCCCACTACCGCTCGACGGCGACGAGAGTAACGCACGCTACGGGACCACGGCCGCGGCGGCGGATCCGTCACTCTTCCAGCAGGCCGACCTGCACACGATTCTGCCAGGGTACTTTGAGGTGATGCGCACGAAGCTGCTGGAGGGGCGGGTCTTTACCGAGGATGACAACGTACCGAACCGGCGCCTGCTCGTGATCGACCGGGTCCTCGCCCGGAAAACATTCCCCGGACAGTCCGCCGTCGGAAAGCAGCTCCTCATGCGCGTGGCGGGTCCGGAGCCGGAGTTGTGGGAGGTGATCGGAGTGGTCGATCACCAGCGGAGCACTGGGCTCGGCGCCGACGGTCGCGAGGCGGTCTATGTGACCGATGGATTCTTCAACTTCGGGAATGCCGCGCGCTGGGTCGTACGGACCGGAGGCGACCCGAACCTCCTCACCCAGCCGGTGCGGTCCACCATCAAGGCGCTCGACCCCTCGATCGCGATCGCCGACATGCAGCCGATGGACGTCTTCGTGTCGCAGGCGCGCGCGCCGGCGCGCTTCGCGCTGGTGCTCATCGGAGTCTTCGCGGGGATCGCCGCCGTCCTCGCGGCGGTCGGGCTCTACGGCGTGCTCGCCACGCTGGTTCGCCAGCGGACCGCGGAGATCGGGGTGCGCATGGCGTTCGGCGCGCCGCGCGCCAGCATCCTCAAGCTCATCGTCGGTCGCGGACTCAGGCTCTCGGCGCTCGGGATCGTGATCGGGCTCGCCGCCGCCTTGGGACTCACCCGCATCCTCAACAGCATGCTGGTCGGAGTTGGTGCCACCGACCCGGTCACCTTTTTAGCGATTGTCCTGCTGTTTGTCGCGATTGCCGCGCTGGCTTGCTGGATACCGGCACGGCGGGCGGCGGGGTTGGATCCCAATGCGGCGCTGCATTCCGAGTAACTGCAAAGGCAGATCTCAGATTTAAGAGCTCAGAAGTAGAGGGGGAGCCGTGGAGGGCTCCCCGTTTTTTTCAGGCACTTCTACTTCTGAGATCTGAAATCTGAGATCTGCCCTGGCGGTCAGGCACCTTCTTCCACCGTCGGGTTCCCGCCGGTCCTCCAGTTCGCGAGAACAGTCACCGCAACACTGGCGAGAATCAGCGTCGCGCCGATCAGCTGAATCCCCGTGGGCCGCTCGCCGAGCATGAGGGCCGCCGCTGACATTGCGAACAGCGGCGTCGAGATGCTGTAGAGCGACGTGCGGTTGGCGCCGAGCAGGCTCACGCTCTTGTTCCAGATCACGTAGCAGAGGACGATCGAGAGCAGCGCGGAGTAGGCCACCGCGGCCCAGGTCGCGGCGGACACCGACGCCCAGTCGTGCCTGAGGACATCGCTCCACCCCGCCAGCACGAGCCCGGGAGTCCCGCCGATCGTGGTGAGCGCCGCAACCTGCAGGGGGGATACGTCCGCCCCGACCTTCCGGACGCCGTGGGAGAAGAAGGCCCAGCAGACCACCGCGAACAGGGTGAGCAGGTCGCCCCCCAGGGTCCGGGTCGAGAACCCGACTTGCCCACCATGTCCGAGGACCACCAGGCCGACCCCGACGGTTCCGATCGCAATGGCCCCGGCCAGCGGTGCCGTGACCTTCTCCACACCCAGGGCGCTTCCGACCAGCACGGTCATGAGCGGCGTGCTCGCAATGAGGAGGGAGCTGTTCCCCGCCGTGGTCTGCGCCAGCCCGCTGATGAACCCGACCTGGTAGAGGGTGTTCCCGATGACGCCGAGGCCCGCAAGGGCGAGGGCCGTCCGGAGGGGGACCCGCACGTCGGGCTCCAGCCGCCGGGCCACGACCCAGAGGACGGCGCTCGCCGTGGTGAATCGGATGGCGGTGAGCGTGAAGGGCTCGAAGGTCTCCAGCGCGAACTTCATCATGCTGAAGTTCACGCCCCAGACGGCGCACACGAACAGCATGGCCCCGTCCATGAGGCGGGTGGACGTGCCGACGGGCGGACGGGCGGTAGCCACGGCGGACATACTAACGTGGTGTATCGTTCGGCGCCGGAAAAACCGCTGCCCGTCCGCCCGTCAGCCCGCCCGCCCGTCTCTTATATTTCGCGCAATGTCTCAACAGTCAAAGATTCGCAATTTCTGCATCGTCGCCCACATTGACCACGGCAAGTCCACCCTGGCCGACCGGCTCATCGAGGCCACCGGCACCCTGGACAAGCGGCAAATGCGTGAACAGGTCCTCGACACCATGGACCTGGAGCGCGAGCGTGGCATCACGATCAAGCTGAACGCCGTGCGGATGGCCTATACCGCGCGGAGCGGCCAGGCCTACGAGCTCAACCTGATCGACACGCCCGGCCACGTGGACTTCACCTATGAGGTGAGCCGCTCCCTGGCCGCATGCGAGGGCGCCATCCTCGTGGTCGATGCGTCGCAGGGGGTCCAGGCCCAGACCCTCTCGAATCTCTTCCTCGCCATGGAAGCGGGACTCGAGATCATCCCGGTGCTCAACAAGATCGACCTCCCCGGCGCCGAGCCCGAGAAGCGCGCCAAGGAGATCATCGACCTGATCGGTGCGAAACGGGAAGAGATCCTGTCGGTGTCGGCCAAGGAGGGGACCGGGGTGCCGGACCTCCTCGAGGCAATCGTCGCGCGGGTTCCGCCGCCCCGCGGGAACCCCGACGCGCCGCTCCGCGCGCTGGTCTTCGATTCGTATTTCGATCGCTACCGCGGTGCCATCCCGAGCATCCGGGTCGTCGACGGACGGCTCGAGCCCGGGATGCGGATCACCTTCGGTGCCCGTCCCGATGACGTCTTCGACGTCGACGAGGTGGGATATCTGCAGCTTGGCCAGCGAAAGGCTGCGGTCCTCAAGGCCGGAGAGGTGGGATACGTCGTGGCCAATCTCCGCAACGTGCGCGACGCCCGCGTGGGCGACACGGTGCTCGACGCGATACATCCGGCTCCGGAGCTGCTCCCGGGATACCGCGACATCCGCTCGATGGTCTTCGCGGGCATGTATCCCACCAACGCGGAGCAGTACGAGGCGCTGCGCGACGCGCTGGAAAAGCTGATCCTCAACGACGCGTCGCTCCACTACGAGCCGGAGACCTCGACCGCCCTCGGCTTCGGATTCCGGTGCGGATTCCTCGGCCTGCTGCACATGGAGATCGTGCAGGAGCGACTCGAGCGGGAGTTCGACCTCGACCTCATCACGACCGTCCCGACCGTGGAGTACCACGTATTCCTGACCGACGGCGAGACCACGATCGTCGAGAACCCGAGCCACCTCCCCGATCCCGGCCGCATCGCGAAAATCGAGGAGCCCTACGTCAAGGCCAGGATCATGGCGCCGTCCGATTACATCGGCGGCATCATGAGCCTGGGACAGGAGCGGCGCGGCGTCTTCGGGGGGATGCACTTCATCGACCCGACCCGGGTCGAGTTCCACTTCGACCTGCCGCTCGCCGAGATCCTGCTCGACTTCTACGACAAGCTCAAGTCGATTTCGCGCGGTTACGCGTCGCTCGACTACGAGATGGCAGGCTACCGCCAGTCGGACCTGGTCAAGCTCGACATGCTGATCAACGGCGAGGCCATCGACGCCTTCAGCGTGATCATCCACAAGGACAAGGCCTACGACTGGGGCCGGAAGGTCGCCGAGAAGCTCAAGGAGCTGATCCCGAGGCAGCTCTTCCAGGTGATCGTCCAGGCCGCGATCGGCAACAAGATCATCGCGCGCGAGACGATCTCCGCGCTCCGGAAGGACGTGCTCGCCAAGTGCTACGGCGGTGACGTCTCCCGGAAACGGAAGCTCCTGGAGAAGCAGAAGGCCGGCAAGAAGCGGATGAAACAGGTCGGGACCGTCGAGATCCCGCAGGAAGCATTCCTGGCCGTCCTGCAGGTCGAATGAGACCCATCTGGCGATCCAGCGATCTCGCGATCTCGCGATCGGGATTTTCCGTGTCGAGCAGGTCGATCGCCAGATCGCCAGATCACCAGATCGCCAGATGAGCGGGACCCTGGTCATACAGACGGCATTTCTGGGCGATGTCGTGTTGACGACGCCGCTGCTGGAGCGGCTGGCGAGTGAGCACGGTCCGGTGGATGTCCTGGTGACGCCGGCCGCCGCGGCACTCCTCCGGGGCCACCCCGCGGTTGGAGAGGTGATCGCATACGACAAGCGGGGACGCGACGCCGGCTTGCGCGGGTGGCTCCGGATGGCGAAGGCGCTCCGGTCGCGCGACTATGACCGCGTCTACGTTCCCCACCGGTCCGTGCGGTCCGCCGCGCTCGCGATCGCGGCGGACTCCCTGGTGCGGATCGGGTTCACCGATGCCGCGGCTCCCTGGCTCTACTCGGAGCGCGTGGTCGTCCAGGGGAGCCACGAGACCGAGCGGATCGCCTCGCTCGCCGGGCCGGGCCCTGTCCCCCGTCCTTCTCTCGGGCTCACCGAGTCAGAGCGGCGCGAGGCAGCGGAGTGGCTGGAGCAGGCCGGCGTTCGCCGCGAATTCGTCGCGCTGGCGCCCGGTTCGGTGTGGGCGACCAAGCGATGGCCCTACTACGCGGACCTGGCCGCGCGCATTCCGGGCTCGATCGTCGTCCTGGGTGGACCGGAGGATCGCGAAGCCGGCGAGGAGATTGTGTCCCGCGATCCGGCGCGCATTCGCTCCGCCTCGGGCGCGCTCCCGCTCCGGATCTCGGCGGCGCTGATCGAACGGGCGAGCGTTCTGGTCACCAACGACTCCGCACCGCTCCACATTGCGGGCGCGGTCGGCACCCGGGTCGTCGCGATCTTCGGCCCCACGGTCCCGGCCTTCGGGTTCGGACCCCTCGGCGCCCAGGACGTGATCGCCGAAGTCCATCATTTGACATGCAGGCCGTGCTCGAAGCACGGACCGATGGTCTGCCCGTTGTTGCATCATCGGTGTATGAAGGACCTGGCCGTGAGCGAAGTGTTGGCTCTCGTGACTCGCGACTCGTGACTCATGACTAACTACGTGGTAGGAATCGATATCGGAGGAACCAACCTCGTCGTCGGCTCGGTCGCCGAAGATGGGTCACGGCTCATTGCCCTCCGGTCCGAGCCGACCCGACCGGAAGAAGGGCCCGATGCCGTCCTGGGGCGGCTCGCCAGCCTCGCGCGGGCGTCGATGGCCGAAAGCCTCCAGCTCGAGCCGGAAGCGAAACTCCTCGGCGTCGGTGTCGGCGCACCGGGACCGCTCGACACCAGGACCGGCATCATCTTCCTGACGCCGAATCTGGGCTGGGTCAACATGCCGCTTCGCCAGCGGATGGCGGACCTGCTGGGCCTGCCCACGACCCTCGACAACGATGCCAACTGCGCGGTCTTCGGGGAGTGGTGGCGCGGCGCGGCGCGCGGATCCAGGCACGCCATCGGCTTCACCATCGGCACCGGCATCGGGGGCGGAATCATCGTCGATGGGCGGCTCTACCATGGCGCGTCGGACTGCGCCGGCGAGTTCGGTCACATGACGCTCGACCCCGAGGGCCGCCGCTGCAAATGCGGCAACTACGGATGCCTCGAGGCGTATGCGTCCGGTCCCGCGATCGCGCTCCGCACCGTCGAGGCCCTGGATTCGGGCGCCGAGAGCAAGATCGTCGGCATGGTGAACGGCGATCTCTCCAAGGTCACCGCGCAGATCGTCTACGACGCCGCGCACGATAGCGATCCGCTCGCGCTCGAAGTCGTGCGCGACACCGCCCGCTATCTCGGCGCCGGCGTCGCCAACATGGTCAACGTGTTCAATCCCGACACCGTCGTCATCTGCGGGGGCGTGACACACGCGGGCGAGCGCCTGATGGCGCCGCTTCGCCAGGAAGTGGCGCGGCGCGCGTTCAAGCCGGCCGTGCAGCACTGCAGGATCCTGCCCGGCGAGCTGACCGGGACGGCGGGCGTCTACGGCGCCGCCGCGAGCTTCCTCCAGCTCTTCGGCGACGGTCGCTGTTCCCGGCCGGGAGATCCGCCGGTTGCGTAAGGTCGGGGTCATCGGCTCCCTGGTCTGGGACGAGATTCACGGACGCGATCCGCGCGCCGCACCGGTCGAGGAGTGGGGCGGCATCGCCTACGCCCTCGCCGGAATGGATGCGGCGCTTCCGGACGGCTGGGAGATCGTGCCACTGGTGAAGGTGGGCTGGGACCTCTCCGCCGAGAGCCAGGGGTTCCTGCGTACCCTCGCACGGTTGAGTCCCGGGGCGCGCTGCGTCGAGGTGCCGACGCCGAACAACCGCGTCGTGCTCCACTACCAGAACGCGGAGCGCCGCTGCGAGCGGATGTCGGGTGGGGTCCCGGCGTGGACGTGGCCCGAGCTCGGACCACTGGTCGCCGACCTCGACGCGCTCTACATCAACTTCATCTCCGGGTTCGAGCTGGGACTCGGCACCGCGCAGGCGTTGCGCCAGGCCTTCCGCGGCTCGATCTACGCGGACCTGCACAGCCTCTTTCTCGGCATGCGACAGGACGGGATCCGGATGTTGCAGCCGCTGCCCGATGCGTCGAGCTGGTTCGGCTGCTTCGACGTGATCCAGCTGAACGAAGACGAAATGCGCCAGCTCTCCGACGAGCCACTGGCCGTGTCGGCTCACGTACTCGGCGCTGGTGCCCAGGCCCTCGTGGTGACGTTGGGGCCCCGTGGCGCCGTGTACGTGACGGGCGGACGGGCAGACGGTCAGACGGACCGGCTGTTCGACGCAGTTTCCGCCCGTCAGCCCGTCAGGCCGTCAGCCCGTCCCGCGGTGACCGAGCTGATCCAGGCTCCGATCGTCGAGGTGCTAGATCCAACCGGCTGCGGCGATGTCTTCGGCGCCACCTGCTGCGCCCGGCTGCTCGGCGGTGATTCCCTCCCCGACGCCGTGGCCGGGGCGAATCGAGCCGCCGCGCGCGCGGCCACCTTCCGCGGCGCGGGAGGCCTCGCCGCCCACCTTCGCGGCGAGCTGCTGGGGGTCTGATGCGTATCGTGGAGATTCCCCGGTATCTTGACGACAAGGGACTCGATGCGGTCGCGGCCGCGATGGGGCCCTGGCCTCCCGAGGAACGACTCCTGTTCGATGCGCGCGCCACCAAGTGGGCGTCGCCTTACGGCTTCGTGGCGCTGCTGACCGCGGGGCAAGCGCTCGCGGAGCTCAAGGCCGAGACCCCCCGTCTCATGGTGCCGGACCTCGAAGACACGCGGAGCTATTGGGCCAAGGCCGGGTTCTT
>DATEOL010000423.1:0-4696 GCA_035274025.1 Gemmatimonadales bacterium
GTACGCCCCCACGCCATCGCAGGGGTGATTCAGGAACTGGCCGAGGATGCACTGGGCCACATCGTGGCCTCGCGCGGAGAACTGGTAGAGTACCTTCTTCTCTGGAACCAGCTTCGTTTCTTCGATGTCGTCGAGGCGGCGGGACGTCAGGACATGGTAGTACACCTTGCCCCAGTCAACCTTGGTTCCCGTCGCTTCTCGTGTCGTGGCTGTCATCCCAATACTCCATTGACGGTTGACGATTGACGTTTGACGATTGCTGTCCGTAATCGTCAATCGGCAACCGTCAATCGTCAAAGCGCGTGCGGTTTATCCGTCCGGTACGACGTACCGGTGAAGAGCCCAACGATATTGCCGTTCTGGTTGGTGACTTCCCCAGCGAAGTACCCCAGCCTCTTGCTTTCACCCATCTGCCGGACCACAGCGGTAAGCACATCACCAGGATGAATGGCGGAGGGGTACCGAATACTGTTCTCGATGCTCACGGTGATGAACCCGGAGCTGTTGCAGGCGAAGGCGAAGGCGCTGTCGGCCAGGCTGAACACGATCCCGCCGTGGCTCACGCCGAAGCCGTTCACCATCTCCTCGCGCACCGTCATCCGGCAGGTACAGGCTCCTGCCTCCACCGAGACCAGTTCCATGCCGAGCCACGCCGAGAACCGGTCGCGAGCGAGCATGCCCTCGACGACTTCACGGGCCCGGGTGTCGGTGGTCACGGATAGAACTTCTGGTCGAGGCGGGCCATGCGGCGGAGCAACGCGCTCGCGCGATAGCGGTCTTCCCCGTACTCCCCTTGCAGCGCCGAGAGCCGCCCGACGCAGCCCGGAATCCCGATCTCATCGGCCCACTCGAGCAGGCCCTTGGGGTACCCCACGCCCTTGATCATCGCGCGATCCACGTCGGCCGGACTCGCGACCCGGAAGAGCACGGCGTCAGCCGCTTCGTTGATGAGCATCACCACGACGCGTCCCACGATGCCGCGTCCGCGCTCCTCGTTCTTGTCCGGTACCGGCGCCACCGCGCCCTCGCGGTAGTCGTACCAGCCGCGGCCCGTCTTCCGCCCCAGCAGCTTCGCCTCCACCATGCGTCGCTGGAGCAGGGACGGGCGATAACGCGGCTCGTACCCGAAGGCATCGAACACCGAGCGGGTGACCGCGTAGTTGATGTCGTTGCCGATCAGGTCCATCAGCTCGAACGGCCCCATCTTGAACTCGCCGAACTCCTTCATCGCCCAGTCGATCGTGGCGTGATCCGCGATGCCTTCCTCGAGGAGCCGCAGTGACTCATTGTAGAAGGGCCGCGCGACGCGGTTCACGATGAAGCCCGGCGTGTCGGCCGCGGTCACCGTGAGCTTCCCCCAGCCGTCGATCAGCTCGCGCGCAGCCGACAGCATCTCCGGATCAGTCGCGTGGCCGCCGATCATCTCCACCAGCGGCATCACCGGCGCTGGATTGAAGAAATGCGCGCCGACGACCTTGCCGGGTGACGCGCAGGCCGACGCGATCGCGGTGACCGAGAGTGACGACGTGTTGGTGGCAAGCGTGGCGCCCGGCGTCACCCGCTCGACGGCCGCGAACGCCTGCTGCTTGATCGCGAGGTCCTCAGCGATCGCCTCGATGACGAACCCGCAGTCGGCAAAGCCAGTGTATCCCTCGCCGGTTGCCGACGTCTCGATCCGGCCGTTCACGGCGTCGGCCTCCGCCGCGGTCTTCCGGCCCTTCTCGACGTCCCGGCTCATCGCCTTCGCGATGGCGGCGCGTGATTTCTCCAGCTGCTGCGCGCTCACGTCCCCGATTACCACCGGGTGGCCCGCCGTGGCGGCGACCTGCGCGATGCCAGTGCCCATCGCTCCCGCGCCGAGCACGCCGATCCGGGTTTCGCGGGAGAAGGACATCAGGTGCCTCCGAACTTCGGGGGGCGCTTGCCGAGAAAGGCGGCGACTCCTTCGCGGAAGTCATCGCTGCGTCCGGCGGTGCCCTGCAAATCGGCCTCGGCCTCGAGCTGGGCGTCGAGGTCGTTCGCCAGCGAGGCGTTGATCAGTCGCTTGGTGAGCCCGAGCGCGAACGTGGCCTGGGTCGCAAGCTGCGCCGCGAATGCCCGTGACTCATCGAGCAGCTCCCCGGCTTCGACGACTCGATAAACCATCCCGTAAGTCAGCGCCTGCTCGGCGGTGACCTTCTCGCCCAGCATCATCATGGCGGTCGCCCGCTGGGTGCCGACGAGCCGGGGCAGGAAGAAGGTGGCCCCGGTGTCCGGCACGAGGCCGATCTTCCCGAACGCCTGGATGAACGACGCGTTATTGGCGGCGAGGATGAAGTCGCAGGCGAAAGCGAGGCTGGCGCCGGCGCCCGCCGCGACGCCGTTCACCGCAGCGACCACCGGCTTGGGCATCCGGCGGATCGCGCGGACCAGGGGGTTGTAGACCTTCCGCACGTGGGCCGCGAAGTCCTGCATCGGCTTGCCCTCGGCGGGTGTTGCCTCGGCCAGGTCCTGACCCGCGCAGAAACCCCGGCCGGCCCCGGTCACCAGGACCGCCCGCACCGCGTCATCATCCGCCGCCCCGTTGAGGACCGCGAGCAGGTCCGCCGACATCTGCGCCGTGACGCTGTTGAGGACATCGGGCCGGTTGAGCGTGATCGAAAGGACGCCGCCGCCGGTCTCGGTGAGGATGAAGTCGGATGCCATAGAGCCCCGAATATAGGCGGGCAGGCGGGCAGGCGGGCGGTCGGGCAGTGGACTAAATTTCCTCCATGAACGACGCATTCATCGTCGATGGAGTCCGCACTCCGATCGGAAACATCGGCGGCTCGCTCGCCCCGGTTCGGGCCGATGATCTCGCGGCCCATGTGCTTCGCGGCCTGCTCGCCCGGCACCCCGGATTCGACCCCTCGGGCATTGTCGACGTGATCCTTGGCTGCGCCAACCAGGCCGGCGAGGACAACCGGAACGTGGCCCGCATGGCGCTGCTCCTCGCCGGGATCCCGCACACGGTCCCGGGCGAGACGGTAAACCGGCTCTGCGCCTCGGGCATGACGGCGACGGTGGCCGCGGCCCGCGCGGTTCGGGGCGGCGACGGGGACGTCTTCCTCTCCGGCGGGGTGGAACAGATGACCCGCGCGCCCTACGCGCTGTCGAAGACGGCGCAGGCATTCGGGCGCGACATGCAGCTCTTCGACACGTCGCTGGGCTGGCGCTTCGTCAACCCGAAGATGAAGGAGAAGTACGGCACCGACTCGATGGGTCAGACCGCCGAGAATGTGGCCGAGATGATGGGTATCACGCGCGAGGACCAGGACCTGTTCGCGCTCCGGTCGCAGCACAAGGCCGCCGAGGCCCGCGCCGCCTGCCGGTTCGCCCGCGAAATCCTTCCGGTGGAGACTGTCCCCGCGAACAAGGGGAAGCCCGCCGTGGTGCTGGAGCAGGACGAGTTCATTCGCCCCGGCACCACGCTGGAGATTCTCGCGAAGCTCAAGCCTGCGTTCCGCACCGACGGAAAGGGCAGCGTCACCGCGGGCAACAGCTCGGGACTCAACGACGGGGCCTGCGCGGTGCTGGTTGCCTCGGAGGCGGGCGCGAAGGCGATCGGCAAGGATCCGATCGCGCGGATCGTCGCCTCGGCGGCGGCAGGTGTGGAGCCCAGGATCATGGGCCTTGGTCCGGTCCCCGCGACCCAGGCCGCGCTCACCAAGGCGGGGCTCCGGCTCGACCAGATCGACGTGATCGAGCTCAACGAGGCGTTTGCGGCACAGAGCCTCGGCTACCTGCGACAGCTTGGTCTCGCGGACGACGATCCCCGCGTCAATCCCAACGGCGGCGCCATCGCGCTTGGCCACCCGCTCGGCATGTCGGGCGCGCGCATTCTTCTCTCCGCGGCGCATGAGCTGGTGGAACGGAAGGCGAAGTACGCGCTCTGCACGATGTGCATTGGCGTCGGCCAGGGCATGGCAACCATCATTGAGCGTGTCGGTTAGGGCGGTTGGGGCGGTTGGGGCGACTCGAAGCACATCAACCGCCTCAACCGTCATAACCGCCTCAACCGCCCACCCGTGATCTACGAATTCCAGGGAATCATCCCCGTCGTCCACGAGTCGGCCTTCGTCCACCCGCAGGCCGCCGTCACCGGCAATGTCATCATCGGCCGCGACTGCTACATCGGCCCCGGCGCCGCGCTGCGCGGCGACTGGGGCGGGATCGTGCTCGAGGACGGCTGCAACGTGCAGGAGAACTGCACCATTCACATGTTCCCCGGCGTCACCGTGCTGCTCGAGGCCGGGGCGCATATCGGACATGGCGCGATCATTCACGGCGCCCGCGTCGGCCGGAATACGCTGGTGGGCATGAACGCTGTCGTGATGGACAACGCGGTCGTCGGGGCGGGCAGCATCGTCGGCGCGCTCACCTTCGTGCCGGAGGGGTTCCAGATTCCAGAGCGGAAAGTCGTGGTCGGAAATCCCGCCCGCATCGTGAAGGACGTGAGCGACGAGATGCTCGCCTGGAAGACGGAAGGAACGGCCCTCTACCAGAAGCTGCCCTCCGAGATACACTCGACCTGGAAAGCGGTGGAGCCCCTGCGCGAAGTCCCGCCTGGACGGCGGGAACAGAAGTCGGGATATGACACCTGGGGGAGCAGGGCGGATAGGGCGGATAGGGCGGATAAGGCGGATAAGAACAGCTAGCAGCTCAACGGAGCTCAACG
>DATEOL010000424.1:0-7402 GCA_035274025.1 Gemmatimonadales bacterium
CAGCGGGTCACGTGCTCCCGCTCTTCGCGAACGACCCGCTTCCGGAGTCCGTGCTCCCTCCGGGACCGTTTGAGGTCGGCCTTGAGCCACGACCAGGCGCCTTCGACCTGGGCCGGATCGGTATCCCAGATGCGGGTCTCGAGACCCGCGCGGGTAAAGACGCGGATCCACGAACGACCGATGACACCGGTGCCTATGACCGCTACGGCCTGAGGCCGTGCAAGCTCGGGACTCATTGAACCCCCGGATGGTTGGTGCGCCCCGCGCCGGCACCGAGCCGGATCGAGTCCTGCTCCGTGCCACGAATTGTCGACCACGGGATCGGCCCGTACGGCCGGCGGGACGGCCAGAGCTGGTCGAGGGTGTCGTCGTCATAGATCCGTCCGCCCTGCATGACGAACGCGATGTTGGTGCTCTGCCGGATGTCCTCGAGGATGTTGCCGTTGAGCACGACGAGGTCGGCAAGCTTGCCCGTGGTGATGGAGCCGACCTGGCCGTCGAGTCCCATGAACCGCGCCCCATCGATGGTCGCCGCGCGAATGACCTCGACCGGCTTGAGCGCCTCGGCGTAGGCCCAGAGCTCCCAGTGCTCGCCGATGCCCGTCTCCTCGCCATGCTCTCCGATCGCACCGTGACCACCGGCGCGCATGATGTCCGCCAGTCCCTCGGCAATGATCGGGAAGGAGAACTCGGTGAGGGTCAGGTCATCGGTCTCGCGATTGGCCCGCGCGAAGTCCGCCGCGGTCGCGAAGCGGCGGTACTTCGGGTCCTGCTGGAGATGCTGGCGCGAGCGGTAGTAGCGCATCGACCCGTTCACGTGACCGGCCACGATGGCGGTCGGCGAGTAGGTCATCCCCGCGCGACCGAAGAACTGCGCGGCATCGGAATACACCGGAAGCGTCGCGATCAGGTGCTCCCAGCCGGTCTGCCCGTCCATCGTGAGGCCCACGTCGAAGTAGAGCGGGCCGCCTTCACTGGTGACCGTGATGCCGCGCTTCCGGGCCGCGTCGAGCAGCCACTGGTGCTGCTCCCGGCGCGACTGGCGGAAGTTCTTGATGCTCACCGCGCCCCAGTCGGCGCGGCGATTCACTTCGTTCTCGGCATCCGCCGGGCCCCGGATCTTCACCTGGTCGCCCCAGGCGATGCCGGGATGGATGATCAGCTCGGTCGCGGTGTACACCCTCGGGCCGACCAGGCGACCCGATGCCTGCAGCTCGGCGAGCGGAAAGACACCCTCCGACGCCGTGGCCGGATCGAGAATCGAGGTGACTCCCCACGCCAGCGCCTTCGCCGAAGCCGGCCGCGCCGCGGGAACGACCTCGCTCCGCTCGCTGGTGTGATGGGCGTGCATGTCGACCAGGCCGGGAATGATCGTCTTGCCGGCCAGGTCGATGGTGCTGTCGGCCGAGGACGCGTCGCAGGCGCCCACGCAGGCAATGCGCTCACCCTTGACCAGCACGGTGCCCCGCTCGATCACGCGATCACTGTCGGCGGTGACGATGCGCGCGTTCACCAGCGCGATCGACCGGGTCACGCGGGGGCGCGCGATGCGGAGCCGGATCACGTGTTCCTTCGTGACACCGGTCTTCGAGTCCCAGGTCACGTACTTGTTGCCGGAGGCGAACTGCAGCGTCGTCGCGTCGCGCCAGCTCTGGTAGATGCCGCCTCGCGTGGTGATCCGGACCCGGCCCTTCACCTCGAGGTTCGGATCGGTCTCAACGTCGATCTGGCCGGCCACGACCGGCGACGCGTAGAGGTCGCGCCCCGCCATGAACGCGATCCAGCGCCGGTCGGGTGCCAGGACCGGCTCGCTGCCGATCCGTCGCGGCGGGAAGCGCAGCAGATCGGTCGAGCGGCCGTCGCCACTGGCGGAGCGGAGCACGTTGGGCATCGAGAGCGCGGTATCGCTGGGGAACGGGTGATACAGTCCCCCCTGGCCGGTCTGAAACCCGAAGTTGAGGTTGGTTCCCTCGTCGAAATTGAAGCGCGTTGGTCCCGCGAGCGACACGAGCCGCGTCCCCGCGCCTCCCGACATTCCGAAGCGGGCCACCTGCCACCCCGCCGCGGCGTCCCATCCATTCCAGGACGCGGGACTCGGTCCGGGGCCACGAGTCACGGCGATGCCGGAGCCATCGGGCATCCAGGTCGGATAGAGGTACTCGCCCGCGCTGCTCGTCACCCGGGTCGCCGCACCCCCGGAGGCGGACACCACCATCAGGTGACCGCGCCGCGATGGACTCCACGTGGTGTACGCGATGCGAGATCCATCACCCGACCACGCCGGCGTGAGCTGGACTTCATCGTCGTCGCACGGCGCGAGCAACGTGGGCTCGCCGGTCCCATCGAGCCGGGTGACGTAGATCCTCCCCGCCGAGACAAATGCGAGGCGGGTCCCGTCGGGGGAGCCGACCGGCCACTGGATGAAATGACTCTCGAAGCCCGCGTCGTCGATGGCGACGTGGCTTCGGGTCTGCTCCGAGATCACGCGGAGCACTCGCGCGCTGAACGGAATGGTGCTGGTCTCCCGCGTCGTCACGTCGACGCGGCGGATCTGGCCACCCTCCCAGGCGATCAGCGACTTCCCGTCCCGGCCCCACGCGTAGGCGGGAAACGGGCGATAGCCGTATTGCGCGTTCACCTGGGTGAGGTCCTTCGCTGCCGGGTCGAGCACCTTGGTCTCTACCCCCGACCCGAGGTCGCGCACGAAGAGCGCCGTGCGGGGCCGGAAGGAATGACCTCGCCAGGTCATCATCTCGTCGGGCATCTCGCGGGCGAAGGCCATGCGCGTCCCGTCCGGCGAGATGAGCGGTGTCAGCGCCGCGGGCTCGTCACCCCCGGCATCGGCCGCGTAGGCGGTGTTCCGCAGCGAAGCGATGAATTGCGGGGTCAGCTCAGCGGGCTCGTCGCTGCGGACGTTGATGACCTTGCCGGTGGCCAGCTCGAGCCGCTGGATGCGATGCCCGGCAGTCAGCAGGCCGAGTCCCTCACCGGTGGAATACGCGACGTGGAAGTAGAGAAACTTTCCGTCCGGCGAGAACGCCGGCGCGTCGTAATGCATCAGCCGGCCGCCGAGCAGCTCCCTGGGTGACGACCCATCGAGCGGAAGGCGCCAGAGCGTGGTGGTCTGACGATGCCACCCACGTCCCGGCGTCGGATAGACCCGAACTGCCACGACGCTTTTCCCGTCGGGAGCCCAGGCCGGATCGACGAAGCGGGTTTCCTTGTCGACGAAGACCGCGCGCGCGCCCGAGCCGTCGGCGCGCATTACCCACACGTTGTTCTGGCCGCCGCGATCCGAGATGAATGCGATCGAGCGACCGTCGGGGGAAATCGCGGGATCGAAGTTGAGGGCGACGCCGCTGTTCTGGGTGATCGCGATCGCGTTGCCGCCCGTGACGGGCATGCGGTAGATGTGACCGAGCAGGTCGAACGCGATCCACTGGCCATCGGGTGAGAGATCGAGGGACAGGAAGGTTCCCTCGCTCGTGGTGAAATCGATGGTCCTGGTGGTGCCTCTCGGCTTGGTGAAGTCCTGGGCGGCGGCGGTTACGGCGGTTAAGGCGGTTAAGGCGGTTAAGGCGGTTGAGAATCCCAACCGCCCCAACCGCCCCAACCGCCCCAACCGCCCGTACCTCATTTCTCGCCCCGCGCGAATTCGATTCCCTCGGAGCGACTAGTCCCGAGTTTGAACCCGGCGACCTTGCCATCCGCGCCCCGGCGGAAAGAGACTTTGCCCACGCTCGCCGCGAACATCTCCGGCGCGATCGCCTTGAGCTCGATCTGGCCACTTCCCGGCCGGCGCAGGTAGAGCTTGCCGCTGGTCACCTCGATAGCGTAGCTCACCTGCAGCTCGTCGCTCCAGTATTTCCCGGCGTACGCGCCCAGCTCGGCCGGCGCGAGGACGGGCGGCTCCGGAAGCCTGGGGACCCGGTCGGTCGCGGTGGGCGTGATCATCACCAGGTCCTTCGCCGGTCCGCCGGGATTGAGCGGGAACGCCAGCTCGATGTTGCCCACCGGGAACGCGAAGCTGCTGTCGCTCTTGCGGGCCATCGGCGTCGACGGACGACCCATGAACTCCGCGGCGAGGGTGCTGTCCCTCGCGCTCAGCACCACCGGGACGCCGAGGAAGACCTCGTAGCGGCCCGCGTACTCGGCGAGGCGCTCCGCCGGGATCTTCTTGAATGCGGGGCCGCTTGCGACGGTGTTCGGCGGGACCGCGAGGTAGAGATCCGCCACCCTGGTGACGAAGGCATCAGGATCGGTCGTGTAGTCATTGCAGAGCACGGCCACCGAGAGCTGCCTGGTGGGATAGCGCGTAAGCGACGCGCGGAAGCCAATGAACGCGCCGCCGTGCGCCACCACGGGAAGTCCCCTGTACTCCTCGCGCATGAGTCCGAAGGCGTAGTTCATCGGCCGGTTGCCGGAGAGCGTGCCAGGAGTGGTGATCGTCTGGATGAATGCGGGGCCGCCCTTCCCCAGCTTGTTGTCGTAGAAATTCGCGTCCCACCTGGCGAGGTCCTCGACCGTCGTGTACAGTCCCCCATCGCCGACCAGCGCGAAGCCGGTGCGGTGTTCGGCCCAGCCTCCTCCCGGCTTCGGCTCGTACCCTTCCGCGCGATTCGGGATCACCATCATCCGGTCATCGTGGAAGTGGGTGTTGGTCATGCCGAGCGGCTTGAAGATCGCGGAATCGGTGAACTGCCGGAGCGACTTGCCGGTCACCCGTCGCACCAGCACCGAGAGCAGGAAATATCCCGAGTTGCTGTACGACCAGCGGGTGCCGGGCTTGAAGTCGAGCGACTTCTGGCGGACGATGCTCGCCAGCGCCTCGTCCTCGCTGATGTCGTTGCCGAAACTCCGCCCCATCTGTCCCCAGAGCGTGAGGTAGTCCCGGATGCCACTGGTGTGATGCACCAGGTTGCTGACGGTGACGGAGTCCGCGTACGAGGGCAGCTCGGGAATCCACTTCCGGATCGGCGCGTCGAGGTCGAGTTTCCCTGCCTCGGCCAGCAGCGCGATGCTGAACGCCGTGAACTGCTTGCTGGTGGAGGCGATATAAAAGGCGGTCTTGGGCGTAATGGCGATGTTGTGCTCGAGGCTCGCCATGCCGTATCCGTTGGCATAGACGATCGTCCCGGCGCGGTAGACGCCCAGCGCGCACCCCGGGCCGTCGCTGCGGTTCACCCGCGAAAAGATCGAGTCCACCCGCGCGGGCGCGGGATCGGACGGGGTCTGGGCGACGAGGGGGGCGGCCAGCAGGACTGTGATGACGACGGCGAGACGCATGATCGGCTGGCTGTATTTTGTATACAATAATAGATTACCCGCGATGCGACGATCCGCAAGCGTTCGAGTCACGCGGGCGCGCTGGCCAAAGCTCACTACGGGAACTCTCGGCGACCAGGTCTACCTGGCGCTGCGCGATCGCATCATCGCGGGACGCCACGCGCCCGGTGAGTTCCTCCGCGAGATCGAGCTGGCCAACGCCCTCGGGGTGAGCCGCACTCCGGTGCGGGAAGCCTTCGCGCGGCTGGCGCGCGAGGGCTTCGTGGAGCGGCTGGCGCGACGCGGCTATCGGGTTCCCGCCGAGCCGGTGTCGGGGTTGCTCGAGCTGTATCCCATCGTCGCCTCGCTCGAGGTCCTCGCGGCCGAGCTTGCCCTGCCCCAGGTCGACGCCCGGCTGCTCGCCGACCTCCGCGCGATCAATCGCCGGATGGAGGCCAGCGTCGAACGACACGAAGGCCCGACCGGCATCGCGCTCAACCATGAATTCCACCGCGCGCTTTCCTCCCGCTGCGGCAACAAGCGGCTCTGCGAGCTGCTCGATGAGCTTCGGAGCCAGGTCCTGCGCCTGGAGTACTGGTCGGCCGACCAGGCGCCGCACGCCGAGGAAGCGGTGCGCCAGCACGACGAGCTGGTGGAGGCGCTCGAGCGCGGCGAGTACGATGCGGCGTTGCGGCTGCTCAGACAGAACAGGCTTCAGACGTATTTTGCGTTCGTGGCGGAGGTGGGTGCCGTCCCGGCGACCTGAAGACCGAAAGACCGAAGGACCTAACACACACACTGGTGAGCGTATGCGACTGTTGATTACAGGTGCCGTTTCGGTCCTCTCGGTCCTTGCGGTCCTTCGGACCTCGGACGCGGCCGCGCAGCAGCCGCGTCCGATGAAAGTTTTCATCTCCGTCGACATGGAAGGCATCGCCGGCGTCGTCACCGGAGAGCAGCTCGGGACCACCGGATTCGAGTACCAGCGCGCGCGCGAGTGGATGACCGGTGAGGCGATGGCCGCGATCGATGGCGCGAAGGAGGCGGGTGCCACGGAGATCGTCGTCGCCGACTCGCACGGGAACGGGCAGAACCTGCTCATCGATCGCTTCCCGATGGACGTCACCGTGATCCGGGCCTGGCCCCGCCCGCTCGGCATGATGCAGGGAATCGATTCCTCGTTCGCGGCCGCGATCTTCATCGGGTACCACAGCAGCACCGCGAACCCGGACGGTGTCCGGGCGCACACCTTCTCCAGCGCCAGCTACCACAGCTTCAAGGCGAACGGCAAGGAACTCTCGGAGGGCGGCTGGAACGCGATGATCGCTGGCTACTACGGGGTCCCGGTGGTCCTGATCAGCGGCGATGAATCCGCCATCGCCGACCTCAAGGCCGTCGCACCCGACGTCGAAGGAGCGATCATCAAGCACTCGATCAGCTTCCACTCCGCCGCCACCGCGACGCCCGCGGCCTCACAGGCCTTGATCAAGCTCCGGGTGAAGGCGGCCTTGAGCCGCACCGGGACCATCAAGCCGGTGGCGAAGGTGTCCCCCGTCACCGTCGACCTCACGTTCAAGAACTACCAGCCGTCGCAGGTCCTCGCGTTCCTTCCGTTGTTCACCCGGGTCGGATCGCACGGCATCCGGTTCACCGGCAAGGACATCATCGAGGCGCAGCGGATCATGCAATTCATCAGCGCCTACGAACCGGGGCTCTCGCCGTGAGCAGCCCGCAGCGAGTCCTGGTCACGGGTGCGGGATCGGGGATCGGGCTCGCGACGGCCGAGAAATTCCTGGCGGCGGGAGCCCGGGTTCATGTCGCGGACATCTCGGCGGATGCGCTCGCCCGGGCCAAAGCGACGTTCCCCGCCCTGTCGATCAGCGTGGCCGACGTGGGCGAACCGGGGTCGGTGGAGAACCTGTTCACCGAGGCGATCGCCGTTCTCGGCGGACTCGACGTCCTGGTCAACAATTGCGGCATCGGAGGACCGGCGGGCCCGCTCGAGGAATGCAGCATCGCGGACTGGGATCGCTGCATCTCCGTCAACCTGAGCGGGATGTTCTATTGCATCCGTCTCGCGGTTCCCCTCATGAAGGCCCAGCGGTCCGGCGTCATCCTCAACGTGTCGACGACGTCG